>JADHNX010000236.1 GCA_016779365.1 Planctomycetaceae bacterium | reverse complement strand
GCCCAATCGTACCTTTGCCGGTCGCGTCGCGTTCATCGATCCTCAGGTGAACCCGAAGACTCGGACCGTTGGAGTGCGAGTCGTCATTCAGAACAAAGAAGGTGTACTCCGCGTCGGCGATTACGCCAAAGCGACGGTCGACGTCCCTCTGTCCGACGCGACCGAGACGCTCGTTTTTGACCCGGAACTGGCCAACAAGTGGATCAGCCCACGCCATCCGCAGGTTGTGGCTGACGCTGCTGGCGACTGCCCGGTTTGCGGCATCGACCTGGTCCCCTCAGCACAGTTTGGCTTTACCGATCAACCGAGCCTCAGTGCAGAAGCGTTGATGATCCCTCGGGATGCGGTCCTGATGGCTGGTGAGAACAGTGTTGTCTATGTCGAGACCGAACCGGGCCGCTTCGAGATTCGTAACGTGGTGATCGGTCCGAATTGTGGCGATCAGCTTGTGATTCGCAGCGGCCTGAAGCTCGGTGAACTCGTCGCGACGCGCGGCAACTTCCTGATCGACTCACAGATGCAGCTCGCGGGCAACCCGTCGCTGATCGACCCGACGCGTGTGGAGCCAATGAAAGAGGCTTCGCCGATGGATCAGCCATTGACGCCCGACATGATCGAGGCTCTGGCCGAGCTGTCGTCGGAAGATCGGCCACTCGCCGAGAGACAGAAAATCTGTCCGGTCCGAGGCTATCTGCTGGGGGCAATGGGCGCTCCGCCGAAAGTCGACGTGAACGGAAAGCCCGTCTTCATCTGCTGCGAAGGCTGCCGTGAGGACCTGCTGGCCGAACCGGCCAAGTACCTCGCCGTCCTGGCGAGTCGAGATGCGAGTGTCCCGAGTCCTGAGGCCGGTGCTGAAGTGATCCCTGTGCCTGTACCACTGTCGGTTGGGCCGGACACGCCGCCACCGCCCGTTTTTCAGACGCCCGCGACGTCGGGGCCTTTACCAGACTCCAACCCTCGCAAACCTGAACTGCTGCCGCCACCCCAGCCACGGGCTCCAGTGTTTCGGCCTGTGGAAGCGACTGATCAGGCTGTCAAAGTCCAGCCAGGCACACTTGCTCCGCCCGTGTTCCAGCCGGATGTTGCCACAAGACCGAAGTCAGCGACCTCGACTGGCCGTCAGGCTTCGCGAACAGAGGGAGCGGTCCAATGATTAGAGGTATCCTCGATTTCTGCATTCGCGAGCGGCTCGTCGTGCTGATCGTTTCGGTCGCGATGATCGGCTTTGGCTATTACTCCACTCAGAAGGTGCCGCTCGATGCGATTCCCAACGTGGGTGAGAACCAGGTCATCGTCCTGACCGAATGGTCCGGTCGATCACCGCGCGACATGGAAGACCAGATCACGTATCCACTGTCGGTCGCTTTGCAGGCCGTCCCCGGCGCGAAGAACGTCCGCGGCAAGAGCATGTTCGGCTTCAGTTTCGTCCAGGTCACCTTCGACGACGCGGTCGACTTCTACTGGGCGCGTTCGCGCGTGGCGGAGCAGTTGACGACGGTGTCCGGAAGTCTGCCAGATGGCGTGACGCCGACACTGGCTCCTGACGCTACGGCTCTGGGACAGATTTATTACTACGTGCTTGAACCACCGCCAGGTATGGACCTGGCCCAACTACGGTCGAAGCAGGACTTCTTCATCAAGTACGCGCTGCAGTCCGTCGATGGCGTCGCGGAAGTCGCGTCGGTCGGCGGCTACGTCAAGCAGTATCAGGTTGAAGTCGATCCGGACAAGTTGCGCTACCACAATATTCCGCTGAGCAAAGTCATCTCGGCGGTCAAAGCCTCGAACATTGATGTCGGTGCCAAGACGGTCGAAACCGGCGGGATGGAGTTCATTGTACGCGGTAAGGGCTTCATCGGCTCGGGCCGGACCGAACTGGAAACCGTCGACCAGATCAACGACACGGTCGTGCTGACCCGCGATGGGATTCCCGTGCGGGTGCGTGATCTTGCTCAGGTTCAGGTAGGGCCGTCCTTTCGTCGTGGAGCGCTCGATCTGAACGGCAGCGAAGCCGTCGGCGGTGTGGTCGTGATGCGTTATGGCGAAAACCCGCGAGCCGTCATCGAACGGGTGAAAGCCAAGGTCGCGGCGCTGGAGTCCGAACTCGGCGGCATCCAGATTCACGGCATCTACGACCGCACGGTGCTGATCGATGAAACCATCGCCACGCTGACCACGGCCCTCGGCGAGGAAACCCTGATCACGATTGTGATCGTGATTCTCTTCCTGCTTCACGTGCGTGCGAGCCTCATCATCGCCATCACATTGCCGATGGCCGTGCTCATGTCGTTCGGAGCGATGAAGTGGTACGGCGTCGATGCCAACATCATGTCGCTGGCCGGCATCGCCATCGCGATTGGCACGATGGTCGATATGGGCATCATCGTGCTGGAGAACATCTACGGAGCGCTGGCGGAGGAAGAGTCCAGAGCGAAATGCTCAGAGGCCGTCGATGGGGCGAAGAAAAACAAACAAGAAGCAAGGGCTTACGAACAGCGGCGGATGGAAGTCATTCGCGATGCGGCGGCGGAGGTCGTGCCGGCCGTGATGACTGCGGTCACCACCACGATCGTCAGCTTTCTACCCGTGTTCTTTCTCACCGGCCGTGACTACAAGCTGTTTGCGCCGCTGGCCTGGACCAAGACCTTTGCTCTGGCCGCCAGTCTGATCGTCGCGATCACCGTCGTTCCGGCGTTGTGCCGGATATTTCTGCACAGTTCTCGCTCGTCGAAGCGGACCGGACTGCTCGTCGGAATTGCCCTGGGATTTCTTGCCGCAGCGACTAGCCACTTCGTCTGGCGGAATCACATAGCAGACATGACTCATCTCGAACCAGGCCTCGTCACGTTGCTGGCAGGAGTCTTCGGTTTCGGAGCCGGCTGGTGGATGATGCGTGAGAAAATTCGCTCGATGGAAGAGAACCCGGCGAGTCGATTCATGCGGTTCCTCTACGCCGGACGACTGCGGCTGGCTCTGCGTCGCAAGATGCTGATGCTGTCGTTTCCGCTGATGATCTTCGTGCTGGGGCTGGGAGCGTGGATCGGTCTTCCGACGGTACTGAGTCCTGTTGAGAAAGTTGTCTCCATGCTGGGGGCAGACCTCAACGAAGTGCCCGGCTACATCCAGGCCAAGCATCTCTTTACGGGCCTGAAGTCAGACGACTGGATCGCGCTGGATGAAGGCTCGTGGTTTTACATGCCAAGCCTGTACCCGGCCGCCAGTTTCAATCAGGCGATGGAAATTCTGCAGTCGCAGGATGTGCTCATCAAAGGCATCCCCGAAGTAGAAAACGTGATGGGTAAGATTGGTCGAGTGGACTCGGCCCTCGATCCCGCTCCCGCCGCAATGGTGGAAACTTACGTCATGCTCAAGCCGCGCGATCAGTGGCGCGAAGGCATGACCGAGCGCAAGATCTGGGACGAGATCAACGCCGTCGCCACGCTGCCGGGAGTCACGCCCGCCTCACCGCTACAGCCCATTGAAGGTCGCATCGTGATGCTTCAGGCGGGCATCAAAGCGTCGATGGCCGTACGAATTTATGGAGACAGCCTGGCTGGATTGTCGAAAGCCTCGCTGGCTGTCGCCGAGCAACTGAAGAAGCTGCACCTGGTCAACGCCGGCACTGTGAACCCGGACATCGTGATGGGCAAGCCGTATTACGAATTCGAAGTCGACCGCCAGGAAGCGGCCCGTTACGGCATGACCACCATGATGGTCAACGAAATCGTTTCCGCCGGTCTGGGCGGACTTGACGTGACTACCACCGTGGAAGGCCGGGAACGATACCCGATTCAAATCCGATTCAATCGCGACGTGCGTGAGCGCATTGAAGAACTACCACTTGTCCCCGTCGTCACGCCAACCGGGGAAGTCGTCCCACTGGAACGCCTGGCCGATGTCGATACGACGTGGGGGCCGGGAGCGATTAACAGCGAGGATTCGCGACTCGTCGCCCACGTCATGTTTTCACCGTCCGGTGGCGCGGGAGACCTGGAAACGGTCGCGGCGGTCATGGATTCTCTGCGAACGGCCCGCGAAGACGGCACACTTAAGTTCCCTGATGGTAATTTCGAACTGCAGCCGGTTGGTTCGTTTCAGAACCAGATCGAAGCCAACGAACGCCTGCTGTGGATTCTTCCGGCTGTCTTCCTCATCAACCTGCTGCTGCACTATCTGCACTTCCGCAACCTGCCGATTTCGCTGGTCGTGTTTTCGGGCATTCCGATCGCGTGTTCCGGCGGAATGATCGCCATCGCCGTGATGGGAGTCGAACTGAACACCGCCGTGTGGGTCGGCTTCATCGCGCTGGCCGGACTGGCGGCGGACGACGGCATCGTCATGGCCAGCTATATCCACGAGCGGTTGAAACGCCGCACGATTACGACCGTCGACGAACTGCGGAACGAAATCTACGAAGCCGGTCTCAAGCGCATCCGACCCTGTGTCATGACGACGATCACCACGCTGTGTGCCCTGGTTCCAGTCCTGATAGCAACAGGTCGAGGTGCCGACGTCGCCCGGGCAATGGCCCTGCCGGTCTTTGGTGGAATGCTGATCGAACCCTTTACAACCTTCGTCGTACCGACCGTCTACTGCGCGTACATGGAATTCAAATTACGGTCTGGCTTAGACGACGAGCTATTGGAAATGTCGCTCGGAGACCAACCGTCACCTGACAGCGAAACAACGCCCGTTGCGGCGTAACAGCCTGTTGTGAGACCAGAGTGGGGAGTCCGGAGCGACTCTGGTTTCTGACATCACTCAAGTCCGGACACTGAATTCACGTAACTCATCGAGCAAGGAGAGCGAAATGATTCGTCACATGATTCTAATGCTGGCACTGGTTGCCGTGTTCGCGGCGGCCGGGTGTGCCACCGACACCGGCGTCGGTGGTGGCACCCGAAGAAGTTCGGACGGCCACTCCGGCCACAGCCACTAACCAGTTTCGTCGGAAAACCGAAGAGTTGTCAGCGTTCGACGGTCTTCGGCTTACGGCTCATCAGAGGGGGAAAGAGAGATGATTCGACACGTTCTGTTGATGTTGGCGCTGGTTGCCGTCTTCGCGGCGGCTGGCTGTGCCACAAACCGCGGCAACCAGGGTTGGGCACCACCTCCATCACCTTTCAGCAATGGTGGCGGTAGCAGTAACGGCGGCGGTAGCTGTCCGAGCTGCGGCTGAAACCAAAGTCGAGAGTCAGGAGTTGATCGCGACTTTGTCTCGTGAATTCTCTGGACTCTGTTCTCAACTCAAAACAAGTGCGGCCGACCCGACGCACGAATGCGTCGGGCCGCCGCTGGAAGGCTCAACAACAGCACGTCGGCATGATCGCCTGAGAAACGTCCCGCCTGCGTCGCTGCTTTCAAGCCACACACATGAAATCTACTTCAGGAGTCTGAGCTATGAAATGCTCAACAGTTACCGCGATCGCGATCGCATTGTCGTTGTCCTCATCTGTTACCACTGTTTCGGCTGATGGCGGTCACGACCATTCCAGCCATCAGCACGGTACAGCAGCGGCCAAGACGCAGTACGGGCCACACGGTGGTGAGCTGTCGTACGCTTCCACAACCTGGCACGAAGTTGTCTTCAAACCGGACGGCGTGAGAGTTTTCCTCTACGACGCCAAAGGGCAGTCAATCGACGTCTCCCGACTAACGGGCCAGATCACCATGACAGTCGATGGCAATCCGAAACCCTATACCTATCCGCTGCGGCCAGACGCGACTCGCGGAGCGGCCACGAACATCCTGCACCTCGCGCTCGATCTGGCGAAGGTGCCGGATGGTCGAATGCAGACGACATTCGCGATCTCCGGCATTCCCGGTCAGCCGTCGGCTCAGTTCGGACAGAAATTTCACATCACGCGTAGTGCCGCCGAAGTCGCGGTTGCCCAGCAGAAGATTTGTCCGGTGAGTGGCAAGCCACTCGGTTCGATGGGCGCTCCTCCAGCGGTGCGTATCGGTGACCGCGATGTCTATGTCTGCTGCGCTGGCTGTACCAACGCGTTGAAGGCCGATCCGCAGAAGTACCTGGCAAAGCTCACACCGACCGGCCCTGTGAAAGCAACGCGAGCTGATGCAACAGCCGTGGCGTTTCAGAAACTCTGCCCGGTGATGAACAAGCCGTTGGATGCAATGGGCGGCCCCTGGAAGTTCAACGTGCTGGGACGCGAAGTCTACGTCTGCTGCCCCGGCTGTACGAAAGCCATTGAGCGTGAACCCGCGAAGTACCTCGCCATGCTGCCAACGCCCCCTGCGGCGAAAGCAACTCAGGCAGACAGTGCGGCTGTCGCTGTGCAGAAACTGTGCCCCGTGATGAACGAGTCACTGACGTCGATGGGCGGAGCATGGAAGGTCTACGCGAAAGGCCAGCCCGTCTATGTCTGCTGTAAGGGCTGCATCAAGAAGGTTGAGCAGAATCCAGACTTCTATCTGGCGAAGGCAACTCGCCAGGCATCAGCCGCGTCGGCCCAACGCCGTCGCTGATGTTGAGTCGAGCGTCCAGAGCAGGTTTCATCCATCGCTGCTCTGGACGATCCATTCTCCACTCACAGTCTGTCTTCTCAAGGAGGGATCGCGGTATGCGCGTTGCCATTGTCAGCCGCTGCGAATCACGTTCGCTGTTTATCATACGTCAGGTCGTCAAGCGATGGCCCGATCATCTCGTCGTCCGTCCGGTTCGTGCACCGTCGACGACGTCAGAGTCGCGATCGGAACGCATCCGTCGCCGCGTACGAAAGTTGACGCGTCATCCGATTCAGACCGTCGCTAATCGGCTCGAAGGAGCGGCTCACGCTTTCTACCACTGGTATGAAGGCGACATTGATCAGCAGATCACACAGCTCCTGTTTGACTCGACGGAGCCGCCCGAATTCGACATGAACTGTGTTGACGTCCCGTGGCGTGAGATCAACTCTGAAGTGACCGAACGTCGGATTCGTGAGTTCAGTCCGGACGTTCTGCTCGTCTGTGTTGCTCCCATTCTGCGGCCCAATATCTTCACAATTCCGCCGCACGGGACGATCAATGTCCATCACGGTCTGGTCCCATTTTACCGGGGCGAGCATACGTTGTTCTGGCCGTTGTATTACCGGGAATACGATCAAGTCGGCGTCACGGTGCACTATGTTGATGAGGGTGTCGACACGGGGAAGGTGCTGGCCTGCGGCTGTCCGGAGATTCGGCAGGAGGACAACGAAGCCTCGGTAACCGCCCGCAGCACGCGACTGGCCGTCCGCCTGACGTGTGATGTTCTTGCCGCGGCCCAGTGGGGGCCGTTGCCGGGGCTGCAGCAGTCGAGGGAAGACGGGCGCGAGTTTCGTCATCGTCAGCGAACCGGCTGGAAAGAGTTGTGGTATCTGCTTCAGCGCGATGTCATCGGTCACAGGCCGTTTCCATTGATTGAGAGATCGGAAAGCCATTTCGCTCGATCCGACGACGAGCCGAACTCTGACATCGAGTTGGAACAGGCCATCCTTTCTCAGGTGCACGAAATGCGACGAGAGATCGAGTCCTGTCGCCCGTCCGGTCACGTTGGCGATTCCCTGTCACCGGATGCATCGACGGATTCCAGTTCCGCATCCGAAGCCCACGGGTAGGGACTCAGCGTGTCGAGTTATGCCCCGTGGTAAGTAATCAAGGTTGTAAGGTCATGACTGAATTAACTGATGGAACAAGTGCGCAAGACTCTGGC
>JADHNX010000235.1 GCA_016779365.1 Planctomycetaceae bacterium | reverse complement strand
GACGACCAACCTGATGAATGCTGAAACGTTTGCAAAGATGAAGCCGGATTCGGTGCTGATCAACACCGCTCGTGGCGGACTGGTTGACGAAGACGCTCTGGTCGCGGCTTTGACCGACGGTCCGCTGTTCGGTGCCGGCTTGGACGTCTGTAAGAAGGAACCGCTTCCCGCCGACAGCCCACTGCGCGAACACGGCAACATCGTCTTCTCGCCGCATTTGGGAGGGATCGATCAGACCGCTCTGGACGCCATGGGCAAAATGGCCGCCGAGTGCGTCGTCGACGTCCTCAACGGGCGCTGGCCAGAGCCCTGCGTCGTGAACCCCGAAGTCAGGGAAAAGTAGGGCCGGTTTCCACCGGCCGCTCGGCTGATTATGGTCGTCCCAAATCAACCAGGCCATCGACCGGTAGGAACCGGTCTTGCGGCTACTGTGTCGTGAATCCCGACGTCAGGAAAAAGCAGGGCCGGTTCCCACCGAGACTGCTCGGCTCATGTGCGACACGGGTTGCTTGCAACCCGTGTCGCACAGCGACCAGAGGAATCGTGAGCTGAGCGAGATGACCTCTCGCGGCTTCGCCGCGCAGGTTGCAAGAAACCTGTGCCACCTGCGTCGCTTCCTGCAGCACGTGCTGCAGAAGATTTGGCATTACGGCTTTCTGAGCCGCCGTTCGAACATCCGCCGCAATGACGTCCGTGCCGCAATTCTCGAATCACTCTGCAACGTCGAGCCGGACCTGGAACTCGAAGACTGGTGCGTGCCGACGCTCCGTCCCCCTTCCCCCCTAGAAACGCGGCATCGGACGCGGACGGTCCGCGTTGTCCGAGCTGCGGCGTTGCACTGATCTTCGAACTCTTCCACCGCATCCGCCCGCCACCACTCAGCGAGCGCGAAACAACACACCAGCGCGAAACAACGTGGCTCGCAAAACGTCCCTCATTTTGAAACCGATCAAAACCGAGCCCGCTCTTCCTCCGCGCCGACCGAAACTCCGTCTCGCCGCACCGGGTTCTACCGCGACGTTTCGACGTGCAGATCGCCACGACCGTCACGAAGCAGCACACAGACACACCTGCCGAACACCCCGCGCATAATAAAGCCCGAGCACAACACCCGGGCTTCTCGAACAAAAGATTAGAACTCGGCTCCGCGAGTTTCTAATCCACTGGTCTTAGCTGTCTGATTGACACGATCGACTCATGATGTAGAAGGAAAATCACTTCACTGGCTCGAAATCGCCCGGTTTCCATGTCTTGTCGAAGAATGGCTGGAGCGGGCCATAGAGGCGAATCAGCACGTGGTAGCTCTTGCTGGGCATGGTCTGGATCCAGTTGCCCTCCTTGCCTTCAGGTGCCTTCGGGCCAAACCACATCGTGTAAGAGCCGTCGGCATTGGGCTTCACGGAGGGGTTCAGGCTGTCAAGGCCGGCGAGTTTCTGGTCCGTCTCAAGCATGGAGCGGTGCTGGCTGTCATAGACCATGAACGACCAGAAATCCTTGGCCGGAACCGGGGCCGGCAACGTGACCGAGTAGGTCTTGCCGCCATCGAGGAAGTTGCCGTTCACGTCCTGCGCGGCGATGCCGTATACCGAGCCCTGACCAACCTTGGGCGCGGTCATGGCCGGGGTGATACCCGTCGCGTAGTAGTGCATAAAAATGCGGTCGTCGAGCATGCGTTCGCCCTTGTCGTAGAAGGCGTAGTTGCCGCCGCCGGTGAACGGTGTGTTCCACTTGCGATCGGGCCAGATGTATTTGCGCGGACTGCGCGGAGAGAAGGTGATCGCGCGGGCCGTGGCGTTGCCGATGGCCACGCCTTCGGTGAGCATCTTCTTCATCCGGTCGTCGGGTTCGAAGGGCTGGCCCTTCTTGATGCCGATCGAGGCGAAAAGCCCGACCAGTTCCGGGTCGAACGAATCGGCCGGCTCATACTGGATGACAGCGTTGATTTCATCAAAGAAGTGGAAATCGTTGGCGTGGACAGTGTTCATCTGTTTGCCGGAGCAGTTGACGAATCGCTGCTTGGGCGGGTTCGCCGCCTGCGAGAGCGGATACAGGTGGAAGCCGGCTTTCACATTGGCGACAGCCGCCTTCAGGTCGCCATCTTTGGGAATGGCGCGGAAGAACGACATGTTGCGGTAGTTCGATGTCCGTACGACGAAGTAGCCGTCTTCAGGCAGGTCCCCCTGGTAGTCACGATGCACGAACAGGTATTTGCCGCCCTTTCCCTGATCCGGGCCGGTAAACCCGAAGTCCGTGAGGAATCGGAAGTAGGCGTCATCCACGGGGCCGATGATGCCGGGCGGGACTTCCACGACGACCGGCCCCTCCTTGACGTTGATCTCGGCCATGTTGTAGATGGTGGTCGAGTTGGGGGTCAGATAGAGAGAGCGGGCGTCCATCAGTTCCTCGAAGATGACGAGGTCACCCGGATTGGCTCCGGCCTCCTTGAAACCTTCGAGCATGGCATAGATGGAAGCCGCCGGGATCCCGTTGAGGAACGCTTCCGCGCTGCGGGACGTGTCGAGGAAGTCGTATGCCTTCTTGACGGTGTCCTTGCTCGGCATGCCGTCGAAGAAATCGAGATCGCCGAGCAACTCGGTGTGGACCTTGTCCGGCGTCGTGACCGACGCGGGAACATTCGCCTTGTACTGTGGCTCCTGTGCGGAAACCGCGGCAGACGCGGACAACAGTAGCAAGGCACTGGCCGCGATACTTAACTGGGTCCTTCTAATGTTCATGGATTTGCTTTCTCCTTGGTTTTCGTTTTGCGCACTCTGGCTGCAGTAAAGACAGCTAACGCCCGCGATAACCGGGCACGAGGGGTTGATTGTGAATTCAGAACCGGCGGCAGCGAGTGCTCCGGTTGATTGCTTTGTGTTATCCACTTTCGCCAACCACGAACTTTCCGTCGATCAACGCTTCTTTGAGTTTCGGATGGTCGAGCACTCCGGAACGTGCATCAATCTTGGATGACGTTGTTGTCAGAAGTCTCTGCAAATTTGGTGCGATCCGTGGCAGACACGATAAGTCCTGCAGATCGCGGCAGCGGTGGATTTCCAACACTTTCAGCTTCTTTAAGACAGGCAAACCATCTAACGTCGATGGGTTAGCCCACGTAAGCTCCAATTTCGTGACGGCTTTGGGTATCTCAATGCCTTCGAAGGATTTCGACCTTGGCTTGCAATGCCACAACCGATATTCAGCGATGGTTGAAGCCGCAATACCCGTGTCCGATTTGTTCCAATGACAGAACGCAGTTCGCAGTGAATGAAATTGTGAGAAATCGATTCCCGGACGTTTCGGATGAACCCCGAAGCTTTCAAGATCCATCAGTTCATAAATTCCGTCGATATCCTTCAGCGCAACGTCCCAAAACCAGAGCTCTGTCGCATTCTTGACGCGTGTCAGGAAGTCGAGATTGTCTTGCCGAAACCCAAATGACTCATGGCCAAAAAGAGCACGAAATCCTCGCTCATGATAATAGGCAATGCATTCGTCGATTCGAGATGTGTCCACACCAAGGCTGCTGTTTGGTGGCTCGCCCCATTCGTAGAATCCGCTCGCCTTTAATTCAATGCTCATTGTACAAGTGGTTTGGCTTAAGGTGGATAACGCCACGGTTAACCGGGCCGCGGCCAACCAGCGTCGATTTCAGAAACCGCGCGGCCCGCGGCTCCGGTTGAACCGATTGTTCAAGGAAGCCGCTAAGCGGCGGAGATGATGGTAGTGGGCGTGTGTTGTTTCGTCACGAGTTGAATTAAGTGTGGCAAAGTTCTTTCGGAAGTTTTCTTTTCTCCGAAAGGGCACGGTGATGACGAACGAAGCGACAACAAAGGACTCCTGGGATGTGCGGATGGATGGCGACATGGTGATCGTCGGGTTGAGCGAGCGCACTCGTGAAGCGTATCTGCGGGCGGTGAGGCAACTGGCGAATTTTCATCGCATGGCCGATCCGGGCACACTCGAAGAACAGCACGTCAAAGATTATCTGCTGTGGCTGCGGACGGAGAAACGGGCTGCACCGGGAACACTGAGCATCGCGTTCAACTGCATCCGTTTCTTTCACCACCACTCGTGCCCGCGCGACTGGATCACGCAGCTTAAGTTCCGCATTCCTAAAGAGACGAAGCTGCCTGCGGTCCTCACCATCGACGACGTGCAGCGGATCATGCACGCGATTGTGCGGCCTCGATTCCGGGCGTATTTCTGGACGGTGTATTCGTGCGGGCTGCGGTTGAACGAGGCACTCGCACTGCAGGCGGGTGACATCGATTCCGAGCGGATGCGGATTCTTATCCATCGAGGCAAGGGTGCGAAGGATCGGCTCGTGCCATTGCTGGCGGCCACACTCGACGTGCTGCACGATTACTGGAAGACGCACCGGCATGCCGCGCTGCTGTTTCCAAAGACAGCGTACCAGGGCGGAGTGGTGCTGGGCACGAACCAGACGATGAGTGAATCGACCGTTCAGGGAGCGTTGCGGCGTGTGGTTGTCGAGCTGAAATTCACTCGCAACATCAGCGTACACTGTCTGCGCCACAGTTACGCGACGCATCTGCGCGAAGCGGGAGTCAACCTGCGAATGCTGCAGCAGTATCTGGGGCGGCGAGGCCGCTTTGTACGAGCTGCCGCTCGGAACCGCGGTCGCGAGCAGCAGCTCGAACAAGCCGACGACTGTCGGACTGGGGCACACGTCGCTGAAGACAACGTCCTGGTGCCTGCATCTGACGAATATCGGCCAGGAGAACGCGGTCGCGAAGATCAACGGAGTGGTGCAGATCGACTGACGTCCTGTGCCCACGCTGGGTGAAGTGTACGCGACGTATGGAGCCGCGTATCTGGATCACTATGGAGACCGCGTTCCGACCGAACATCGTCGCATGCTGCAGTTGCTGGCCGACTGCGGAACAGGGCGACTCGGCGCGGCGAGCTTCTGCTGCGCGCAGTGTGCGGCGATCCATCACACCAACGCGTCGTGCGGCAACCGTCATTGCCCCCGGCATTCGTCGGTCTGTTGGAGCTGCCGCTCCAGTCTGCTCTCCGAGTGGCAGCTCGAATAAAAGCGGCACTTGCCGCCCGGAGTGTCGGACGGCGAACAACGGTGAGTGGTGTGTGCAGCAGACGAAGAAGTTACTGCCGTGCGAATACTTCTTCGTCACGTTCACGATCCCGGCAGAACTGCGGAGCTTTGTCCGCACTCGCCAGGAGTTGTGTTACCGGGCGATGTTCGATGCGGCGGCGCTCGCGCTGAAGACGGCACTGGTCAATCCGAAACTCTGCGGAGCGGACGCGATCGGCTTCACGTCGGTGCTGTACACGTTCGGACGGGACCTGAATTACCACCCGCACGTGCATGTCATCGTGCAGGGCGGCGGGATGAGTGATGATTCCGGCAGACCCGCTGCCTCGTCAGGTTCGAGCGGTAGCTCGACACAAACCGGCAAACGCCGGCCTGGCGGTGGAATGCGCGATGGCGCATGGAAGTCGACGCTGCCGGGTTTTCAGACGCCGGTGAAGCTGCTCTCGAAACTGTTTCGGATGGAATTCGAACGACGGCTCAGGCAGCAACTGATGGACGTGGAGCTGCCGGCGGCGCGTGAGTTTCGGCGCGAATTCGTCAGCGATGCGGAAGCGGTCGGTGATGGAGTCGCCACGCTGAAGTATCTGAGCCGGTATGTCTTCCGCACGGCCATCACCAACGACCGCATCGTCTCGCTGCACAACGGCCAGGTGACGTTCCGGTATCGCAAGAGCGGAGAACAGCGGGATCGACTGATGACGCTGCCGGTCTTCGAAGTTCCTGCGTCGTTTCCTGCAGCACTTGCTCCCGCGGCGTCTGCAGAAGATTCGGCACTACGGCTTCCTCAGCCGCCGGTCAAACATCGACCTCGACGACGTGCGCGCAGCAATCCTGAATTCGCTGCGGGACGTCGAGCCGGACCTGGAACTCGAAGACTGGCGCGTGCCGACACTGCGTCCGATCGGAAATGCCGCGTTGGATGATGACGGTCCGCGTTGCCCGAACTGCGGCGGCCGGTTGCTCTTTCAGAGCTTCCAGCGCATCCGCCCGCCACCGCTGAACCAGCGCGACAGCATGCCCCGCAGTACCCGTGAGCCCTCGTTCTGAAACCCATCAGTACCGAGTTCGCTTCCCTTGAGCGCCGAGCCTGAAATCCGACGCCCTGAGCCCACTTCTGCCGCAACTTCCGGAAGCGCGAAACGACACCACCATCACGACGTGACTCACAGCCACTCGTGACGAACACTCCACGCACTAAAAAAAACGAGCACAGCACCCGTGCTTCTCGAACAAAAGTTTAGAACTCGGCTTCGCGAGTTTCTAAACCACTGGTGTTATGCTCAGTAGACGTTTTGGGGCCGGCAGGCGACTCAGCAACGGTGATTGCTGGGGTTCGTAAGTTCACTATGCGTCCTCGCCAGTCATGAACATCGAATTCCATTATGAATTCTGCGTTCGGAAGTTCGAGAATTTCGGTGTGGAGTTCAACCGTCTCGCGCGGGGCAACTCGGCGCCACCTTTTTCGCTCGGATTGCTGGTTCATGTCATACGGAACGTAGACGCTGGTGTCATACCGAATGTAGATGAGTTTCTCCTCGCCATTGTGATTGAGAGTGTCCGCCAGCATCACCTCACTCTGTATCAATCCGTGTTCGTTCGCCGCGAACCAAATTGTATTCCCGCTCTTGTTGCTCACGAGCAGCTCAACACGAATAACATGACGTTTGAGTGCACCGTCGCGTTGTTCCGCACGAATGTTGTTGAATCGGACGTCCGGTTCGAACGGACGCAGCCATGCGAAACATGCCGCACAGATCAAGATAAAGCAGAAAAGCGACGAGATCCCAAATCGAGGATTAACCTTCAATTCGTGCTCCATAGCATAACGTCTGCGTTCACCCGGCCGCCGCGAGTGATGTTGTGGTCAGAAAACGTGCCGTCGGCGGCTCGGTGTGCAACGCTTTGTTCTGCTTTCCATGTTTCGATGCAACCACAGCTGCCACAAGCAGTGACCAGTCGTCAGCCCTGCAAGGGAACTACCTTCCATTCTCATCGAGAGATTCATTCCAACTCGGGGCTGGCAGCCGGTTGTCCATCGCCCGCTTGTTCGGCCTTGATTCTTCCGGTCCGCAGTACTGCATTCGGTCACCCATTCCTGATCTCCTCTTCACTCGGCATCCTTGTCGAGCTTCTGTTCGATGCGATCCATTCGCTGATGCAAGACATGCAGGGACTGGGCACACGTGGAAGCGATCAGTGCCACGAGGATGAACAGCACGGGCATGGCTCCTTCCTTCATCACGATGAAGGCTGAGACCAAGGATAACGCCGCAAGAAGGAGCAGGAGCCACTGAGTTGATTTCATGATTGTGGCAGAACTAGTAGTCTGAAGTTTTAAACGAGATATTTCGGTTGCTGGTACGCATATCAAGCATCATGCCCGGGTTCAACCGTTCTCCCGTGGTTATCGTGGATAAGACAATAAACCGTACTTTTGGATTGCTGAAGGCAGCAGGTGTCTGGGGTGACTGATGTCGTACCTGTAGCGGCCTTTGTTTCCTGCCCCGTGACGTTGACGAGGGATGGCGAACTTATCGTCACCCTTCGTGGTTATTACGCTGGTGGCCAGGGAAGAATGGTCAGGCGAGTCGCTGGGGCTGGACTCGGCTTGAGTCAAACTGCCGATGCCGGGGCGAGTTTCAGCCT
>JADHNX010000234.1 GCA_016779365.1 Planctomycetaceae bacterium | reverse complement strand
GCCGGCAACTGGAGTTTGTCGAGCTTATCAATGCAGAACGCATACTGATCGTCGATGGCGATGCCGTTCTCATCCATGATCTTTCTGGCGACGGCGTTGTACTTTGCGGAGTCGCCCACAACTCGACCCTGGCAGCCTTCCGGAACCGGAGTCGTCGACCGCCAGATCAGTTTTGCCGGGGTCTTCTTCAGACGGGCCACCAACTTGCGAAGGTTCTTTTCGTACTCGTCAATCGGCACCTGCTGAGCACTGTCTTTCGCTTTCGGATCAGCGAGGTTCTGGCCTTGCGGGCCCATGTACTTCAGGTCGTGCAGGCCCCAGTTGAAGTGAATCACGTCCCACTTTCCATCACCCAGCCATTGCTCAATTTCGGCGACGCCTTTCGTCGTCGGACCGCAATTGGTCAATGGCCGATGCACGTTGGCTTTGCCCTTCAACAACTCCCGAACCGGGACGGTGTAGCCGATCGAAATCGAATCGCCAATCAGCAGGACTCGAGGCAACCCGGCCACGTCCTCGACTTTCGCCATCGCCGGATTGGGTTGTCGTTTTGGTGGAGTCTCCTTCTTTTTCGCATCGTCAGCCGACGCTCCCTGCGGAACGAACAACGCAGCGGTCAGCAGAAAACAAATCGCATGTCGAACAGTTTTCATTCGGTGATTCTCCAAATCAAGTTGGACAGTGAGCGGTTGATATTCTCGACCGAAAGGTAACCATCCAGGCTCTGATCGCGAAGTGTCTCAAAGAAACCGAAGGAATCGCAGACCGTTATGGACAACGTTTTTCTATTGGCAGCGGCGGTGATTGCCTGTCAGATGGTTTTCCTCTGGTTGCTCAGCATTCCCCTTCGCAACGTCAGCATTGTCGATATCGGCTGGGGGCTGGGATTCGTGTTTGTCGCCTGGCTCGCCACTCCGAAAGCTAACGGGCCGCCTGTGATGCTCTACTCGCTGGTGACAGTCTGGGGGGGGCGACTGGCGTGGTACCTGTGGCTTCGGAATCACGGCAAACCGGAAGACTATCGCTATGTCGCGATGCGTGAGAAACACGGCTCGTCATTCGTCTGGTCGAGTCTGCTGAGAGTCTTTGCTCTGCAAGGCGTCATCATGTGGGTGATTGCTTTGCCGATCATGGCCACCGGAGCGGAAGCGATTTCAGAACCCTGCTGGATCCTGACTGGCTGCGGCGGCGTGCTGTGGATGACTGGCATGTTCTTCGAAGTTGTCGGCGACTGGCAGCTCGCCAGCTTCAAGTCGAACGTCGACAACCAGGGCAAAGTCATGGACTCCGGCCTGTGGAAATACACCCGGCACCCCAATTACTTCGGTGAATTTCTTATCTGGTGGGGGCACTGGCTCGTCAGTCTGGCTTTGACCGATCCGTCGAAAACCTGGTGGACGATCGTCAGTCCCGCGCTGATGACATTCCTGCTGCTGAAAGTTTCGGGGGTCGCCTTACTGGAGCAAGCTCTCAAGCAACGCTCGCCGGAATATACTTCGTACGTCGAGCGAACGAGCAGATTCTTCCCCCGTCGCCCACGCGTCAATCCGTCAGTGGAAGACTGATAGCCGCACTGACTTTTGGCGTCCTCCCGCCATTTACCGCTTCCGTGATCAGATGCTGAAGTGACAGCTCAGTCAACAGGTAACCAGAACCGAACATTGTTCTTCTGGTCTGTATTGCACAACGAAACAAGAACGCTTGTTCTAACGTCCAAAACGGCGCAATCTACGCATTGCTTGTGCGACTGAAGCAGGTCGGAACACGGCTGTTCTCTGGCGACTCGTCGTCTACAAACAGTGGTGTCTGCGAATTTCGCGTTACCCGTCGGGCTTACTTTTTATCAGAAGGCCTCAACAGAAAAATGTCTCAGGATAGACCGCTCTCAAAGCGTCAGATGAAGATTCTCGACTTCATCATTGATCAGATTCAGGAACGCGGATACGGCCCAACAGTCCGCGAAATCGTCAGCCATGTTGGCGACAAATCACCGACCAGCGTGCATCGTCATCTGAAGACGCTCGAATTGCGTGGGCACATCACTCGCGAAGCAAACAAGTCACGATCCATCCGGCTGACGATGGAACATCGCGGACTTCCACTGGCCGGAGTCATCGCTGCTGGGAGCCCCATCGAAGCGGTGGAAGAAACCGAGAGGTTCGATCTGGCTGGAACCTACGACCCGGCGAATCATTTCATGCTGAAAGTTCGCGGCGACTCGATGATCGAAGACCACATCGATGATGGCGATCTGATCGTCGTCCGTAAGCAGTCAACCTGCCGCGACGGCGATACTGTGGTCGCCCTGATTGATGGTGAGAATGCCACGCTCAAACGATTCTACCGCGAGAACAATCAGGTCCGATTGCAACCAGCCAATCGTAATCTTGATCCGATCTATGTTGCTAAGGATCGAGTTTCGATTGACGGCGTGATGGTTGGCATGGTTCGCCAGGTCGCGACATCATCGGCAACGTAAATACCGTCCGCAGCTACAGCGTTTCATGCAACCTTATTCGTTGACGCGGACGGAGCGTTTGGCTCCGTCCGCGTTTTTGCAATTTACCAGCGGTATGCTTGGCAGTTGACACCGTTTGTAAGGTTCTCCTCGAACCGTTGCGCTCGCACGACAAAACATGTTCCATTGTCGGGCTTGTATAGGCCTTTCGTTTTTGGCACTGCCGAGTCCATTCCGACCACTGCTGCCATTGCAGGCTAGTCCTCACAGTCCGACCCCTCAGTTTGCAAATCCAGACATTGCTGACGCATTTTTTTTCGTCAGCAGCGCATTATGTGAGGTAAGCGTTTCTTTCCGAGATCTCATCCCGGACGACTGAATGACTGGATCTGGCAAATACTGGCAGGGCAACCGTGCAGCATCCGCTGTTGCATGGACGGCTCTCGGTCTGTCGCTGCTTTGCTCAGCGACCGGCTGTGAAGCAGTATTTGGGCAGGCAGCGGTTAAGGACAGTTCTTCCGGTGACATCGCTCAGTCATCGGACGGCGTCGAGAATCTCAACGACCAGCCGTCAGCAACTGAAGAGTCAGACTCGCCAGACGAAACACCGTTGCCGGAAGTTGAGGTTGCAGTCCGTAACCCGGAAGAACTTCTCGCGGAAATTCAGGAATCACTCTCTGAGACTCGCAATAAGAAGCGTCCGAAAGGGCGGGTGATCCGCGAGACCTGGCAGGCCGTTCAGGAACAATATATCGCTGCTGGAGTGCTCGCTTGTGCGGAGTTAGTCGAGCACGAAGCAGCCACCGACGAACAGCTGCGAGAAGCATGGAAATCGAAGGCCGTGCTGCTCTATCGAGCGGCTGAATACGGTTGGCCGGAATTCGTTGACCGCTTGAGCCGGACGGTCGATCAGCTCAAGCAGACTTCGTTTGTGGAAGAGGCCGAGTACGCCGATGGCCTGCTGCTGGTTCATCGCTGCTTCGAACGGAACATGCCGGTTCACGAGGTCGTGGAAAGGCTCTCAGAGCACGCTCGAGAATTCCCAGGTGGCGACACCTGTGCCAGGCTGTTTGTCGCCTACGCCAAAAAGCTTGAAGACCGCGGCCTGAAAAACAGCGCCCGGCTATGCTGTCAGGCCGCCATCTGGACACTGCATGACCATCCGGAAATTGACTCGATACGCCATCAGCTTTCAGTACTGGATGCCAAGGCAAATATCGCTCGAAACTGGGCCGCCGTCTCTGCATCTGTCCAATTAAAACCCGACGACGCAATTCAGCAGGAACTCGATCTGCAAGTCGCTCAAATTCGAGCGGTACTACCCATCAGAGTTGACTCGGCGACAACCTTGACAGATGTCTCAGCCGGTTCACACAGCATCAACTACCGCTATACCGTCACTATTTCTGCTCAGCAGATGGAACTTCAGAAGGAATCCATCCGGCAGAAAGTCACGCAGCTTGCAAGAAGCGTTCACGCAACGCGGATGATCCTCGCGAAGGGCGTCACCTTGAACTACAGCTACAACTCTCCCGAGGGAAGTCAGCTTCTGTTCTTCTCAGTGACGGATTAGCCCAATTTCATGGTTGCTGTGAACGAGAGCAGGCACGCGAAACTAATCTTTGCCCTGATTGGACATCGCCACTTTGGCGTCAGAAGCTGTCATTCCGGCACCGGGCATGGCAAACAACGACGACCGCGAGGTCTGAGGTGGAAACACAACTTCATCTGCTCCTATACTCGTTCGTGACCCGTCGGACTTCGTCTCTGTCGCGAAGCCGGATTTCAAATTAGCAATTCTCCGCTCCTAAAGCGGTTCCCGGAAAAGCACACATGACGCCTGGCATCAAAAAAATGCTCTTTGGTTCAATGGGCGTGTCGATCATCGTTGGCATTCTGGCGATCGTCGACGTGGCGACAGGCTTTCCGTTCGGCGGGCAGACGGTCCTTGACATCATGTTCGTTCTAAGTGCCGGCCTGGTCGGCTACATGGGATTCGACACGTACAAAGAATTGACCTGATCGTCAGGACATGCCCGCAGACTGAGCCGCCTCAATCGATACTGATTGTTTCGCGAGTGAAACGGAATTCACGACGCACGGTCTCAGATCATTCCAGGAAAGCGGAAGGAATCCGACTTTGTCTGCTTACTTGAGACCCGCTTTCGGCATCATCAAATGGGTGATTGCGCTCGGCATCGTCGGTTACCTGATCTATCAGAACAGCGAGCAGTTTAGACGACTCTGCACCGAGCCAATTCACTGGCAGTTTCTGGTCGCCGCCTTTGTGCTTTGCGGCAGCTCGATCATCCTGACGTTTTACCGCTGGTACCTGCTGGTCGTCGCGCTCGACTTTCCCTTCAAGTTCAGCGATGCACTGCGGCTCGGGTTTCTTGGTTACCTGTTCAACTATGTCTCTCCGGGAGCCGTCGGTGGAGACGTCGTCAAAGGTATCCTGATGGCTCGCGAACAGAAGGGTCGCAAGTCGGTCGCCGTCGCCACGATCCTGCTCGACCGAATTCTCGGACTGATGGGGCTATTGATCGTCGGAGCCGGAGCAACGCTGCTGGTTGCTGACGACATCCAACGTCGAGACCTGATCGTGAAGTTGCTTTGGGGCGGCAGCATCGCCGGGCTGACCGGACTTCTGGCCATGCTTCACCCGGCCACGCCTGGCTCCTGGTGGATGAAACTCCTCATTCGCATCCCCAAAGCTGGACACATTATCGCCGACATTGCAGACGGGATCTCGCTGTACCAGCAACGGCGAGCGATCGTTGCTCTGACGGTTGTGCTCAGCGTGATCGGTCACTTCGGAATCATTTCGTCCTTCTACTGCTGCGCCCGAGTCGTCGCGACAGCCGCCGAAACTCCGAGCTACGTCACACACCTTCTGCTGATTCCGCTGGCTGAAATCGTTGGAGTGATCGTGCCTCTGACACCCGGTGGACTCGGAGTACTCGAAGCAGCCGTCGAAAAATCGTACGAACTGGCTGGCGCGAACCCCGCCATCGGTTTGCTGGCTGTCGGCGCTTATCGAGTCACGACGATTCTGGTCGCCGCGATTGGCTCGGTTTATTACCTCGCGTCAAAACGTCAGATTCAGGAAATGCTCGCCGAAGAGCAGGCCAGTTCCGAAGCTGCTTCGACCACCGGACATGATCAAATTGAGAATGCACCAACAATCGAGCCCGCTCCGGCAGCCGAACGAGAGGCTTGAAGTGCGAAGCGGGATCACGACAGAAGTGGCTCGTCGCAAAACTTCGCCGCGAGCGACGAAGGAAGCAACATGACAGACGACACTCAACCTGAGCCATTACCAGCCTGCATAGACCCGACAGAAGCTGGACTCTCGAAAGAGCGATGGTCGTCTGCCTGCGAACTGCTCGCCGGTTTCTGCAATGAAGGCACGATCTCTTCGGCAGCTTTAGTTGCCGGTAGAGGCTCAGTCGTCATCCAGCCGCAGCTCTTCGGTAAGCAACATCTGGACGACAAAAAGCCGCTGCGTGACGACGCGATGTTTCTCGTCGCGTCGATCACCAAACCGATCGTGGCTTCGGCGGCGTTGATGCTGGTCGAGCGGGGCTTGCTGACTCTTTCGGACAAAGTGACCGACTACATCCCCGAGTTTGGCCGAAACGGAAAGAACGCCGTCCGCATCCGCCACCTGCTGACCCACACGTCCGGCCTGCCCGACATGCTGCCGGACAATGTGGCCCTTCGAAAAAGCCATGCACCGTTGTCGGCCTTCGTTGAAGGCACCTGTGAGGTGGAACTTGATTTTCCCGCCGGTCGCGGAGTCCGTTATCAAAGTATGGGCTTCGCGATTCTCGGAGAAATCATCCAGCGAGTGACCGGCGTTTCGTGTGCCGATTTCGTTCGCCGTGAAATCTTCGAGCCACTGGGCATGATTGATTCATGGCTCGGCCTGCGTGACGAAGCCTTTGCAGGCGACGCCCCAGCGGTTGACCGAGTGACCGAAGTGCTTGTCCCCGACGAAATGGTCGGCGAAGACTGGAACTGGAACAGCCGTTACTGGCGACAGCTGGGTGCTCCGTGGGGAGGGCTGATCACGACGCCAGCCGATCTGGCCCGCTTCTGCCAGATGATGATCGGCTCGCCAGCGAACGGGGCTCAGGTTCTGTCGCCGGCAACGATCCGAGCCGCCACGCGGAACCAGCTCGAAGTAATGGCTGACGTTCCGGAAGTGGACCGCCGAACTCGACCGTGGGGACTTGGCTGGCGACTCAACTGGCCAGCTCACAGTGCCAACTTTGGCGACTTCATGGGAAGTCGGACTTACGGACATTGGGGAGCGACTGGTACAGTTCTCTGGATCGACCCTGACCAGAATTCTTTCGCCGTGCTGCTGACGACAAAACCGCAGGAGCCACACGGAACGTGGCTGGCTCGAGTGTCCAATGCCGTCACGGCTTCATTTCTCGACTGATTATCCCGCCGGCAAAAAGCCCCAGCAGAAGACAACGAAACGGAGTTCCCCATGTCGATGGATTTTGGCGCAGGTGAGTTCACAGACGCCGCCACCATGCGAGGCCGCGACTGGCCCGCGCTGACTCAGTTCTGCGTAATCATTGAAAATCGAGTCGGCAGCCTGAATCAGTTGATGCAGCATCTCGAACGTCATGACGTTCGCATTATCGCGCTGAGTATTGTCGACACGATCGATGTCGCCATTGCCCGAGTCATGCTCGACCAGGTCGAACGCGGTCGCGAGCTGTTCGAACTTTCCGGCTTCACCTTCTTCGAAAACGAAGTCCTGGGAGTCGAGCTGCCCGACCACACTCAACCCTTCGTCGCCGTGCTGTCGGCGTTGCTGCAGGCCGAAGTCAACGTTAACTACATGTACCCGCTGCTGTTCCGCCGTGCCGGCCACAGCTCGATCGCCGTCCATGTCGAAGATCTCGACACCGCCACCAAAGTGCTTCGCGACAAAGGCTTCGGCCTCATCAGCGAAAGCGATCTGTTGAACGACGACGAGCACTTCGGCTAGCAGCCCGTTGAATTGGTGTGCCAGCCGTTTTCCAAAACGCTGCTAACGCGGATTATTCACGGTTGTCATCGGTGCATGCTGTTGCATCGCGACTTCGTTGCGTTGGATTGAATAGCTCATACCGTCCCCCTCCCCATGATTTCAGTTTGAACTGGTGTGGTTCCCGGGTTGCTGTGACTCAAGTGGAGTCAGCCTGGAGCGGGGATCAGGCCGGTCGATGCTCGGTGCGAGACGGCCTGGTAGAGCGGCCAGTAAG
>JADHNX010000233.1 GCA_016779365.1 Planctomycetaceae bacterium | reverse complement strand
GCGTGGCACCTCGAACGGCTCAGGCGGCGATGCGACATTCGAAGATCGATCTGACGATGAACGTCTACACCGATCCACGGTTGCTGGACGTTTCGGGGGCGCTGGATGCTTTACCGACCATGTCGTTGACAGGTGACCTTAACCGATCATCGGAAGTAGTCTCGATGACCGGCACCGACGGTCAGGGCGATTCGATACTTCCCCCTATACTTCCCCCAGGCATCGCCCAAAGTGGGCATTCTGAGACAGTCGCTGTCAATTTGGGGGATTTGGTTCCGGACGTGGACGAAAGCGTCAGAACGACCGAAACGAGCGAAAACCCTACGAAAAAAGGCTCATTCTCACGATTTGAGAATGAGCCTTTCGAGCGACCCCGACGGGACTTGAACCCGCAACCTCCGGATCGACAGTCCGGCGCTCTAACCAATTGAGCTACAGGGCCTTAACGTCGGTTGGTCAGCGACCAGAGTGACGTCGTGAGGCGGGATTTTAGCTCCGACCTCACGGAGGTCAATAGATCGGCCACATCGGGCGGATTCATTAGCAGAAAATACAAAGGTCGATTCAGGCTGTTCTGCGTCAACCTGAAAATCGGACATTCACGGCAATGACGTTTCGGTGATTTACGCGGGTCGCTGAAGCACTGGTTATGCAGAATCCTGCCCGAAAACCAGCAGGTTGTCGCGGTGGACGATCTCTTCGTAGGGAAGATTTGCCGGATCCGACGGCAGATCAGCGAGTCGCAGACCTTTCAGGCGAGCTGTGGTCGGGCTGTCGTAATTGGTCAGGCCGCGAGCGAATTCCAGCCCATCCTCGCCCAGCAGTGAGACAACGTCGCCTCGACCGAACTTGCCCTCGACCTCGGTGATCCCAATCGCCAGGAGAGACCGACCATTGGTTGTCAGAGCTTTCTTTGCACCTGCGTCGAGCTTCAGTCGGCCGCGAGGTTCAACCGTGTAACCGATCCAGCGTTTCCAGGCGGGTACGTTGCGTCCCTGGGCAAGAAACAGGGTTCCGACCTCGTCGCCGGCCATAATCTGATCGAGAATCCGGTCCCGGCGACCGTTGGCGATGATGACGTTTTCACCGACTTCGGTAACCTTTCTCGCTGCCTGCAACTTCGACTTCATGCCGCCTGTGCCGCCTCGACTTTTTGATGACGACGCCAGAGCCAGCAGTTTTTCGTCCCAGCGTTCAACAACGGGGATCACCTGGCTGTCAGGCGAGTCCGGGTTGCCATCAAGCAGGCCATCGATCACAGAAAGAACGATCAGCAACGAACCTTCCAGTAGATTGTTGACCATCGCGGCTAGCTGGTCGTTGTCGCCAAACTGAATCTCACTGATGCTGACGGTGTCGTTTTCGTTGATGATCGGAATAATCGAGAACTCGAACAGTGTGTTCAGCGTGTTGCGTACATTGAGATAGCGTTCGCGGTTTCGGAAATCGTTCGCCGTCAGCAGCAGCTGAGCGGCGCGGAATCCGTGAACTTCCAGGCAGTCATTATAAAGACGGATCAGGTGAGCCTGGCCGGCGGCCGCTGCGGCCTGAAGATGCGGAAGATCTGATGGCCGTTGTTTGAGATTCAGCAGGCCCATTCCAGCGCCGACCGCGCCACTTGAAACCAGCACGACTCGTCGACCAGTTTGCCGGATGCGATAAATCTGCTCTGTGAGGCCAGCAATTCGAGACACATCAAGCGAGTCATCGTCGTTGGACAAAACGCTTGTCCCGACCTTAATGACGACCGTGCGAGCGGTTTGGATGATTTCCTGTCGGATTAGACTCTGCATGATTTCACGTCAGATCGCGGTCCCGGCAACGTTGAACCTGGTCAGAATGAGCGACCGAGGATCAGGCATACGTTATGGCCACCGAAGCCAAACGTGTTATTAATAGCGTAGTGAATGTCAGTCTGCCGGGCAGAACCGGTCACCAGAGTCAGATCGCATTCCGGGTCAGGTGTATCGAGGTTGATCGTTGGTGGAATCATGCCAGTCTGCAAAGTTCGGACACACGCAACTGACTCAACCGCTCCGGCGGCACCAATCAAATGGCCGAGCATGCTCTTCGTCGAGCTGACTCTGAGTTGCTGAGCGGCGGCTCCGAAAGCTTCTTTCAAAGCCAGCGTTTCGGCAACGTCGTTCGCCTGGGTTCCTGTGCCGTGGGCATTGATGTACGTGCGAGACGCGATTTCTGACTCTAGAACACCGGCTGAGGAAAGTGCAAAGCGAATGGCCTGAGCCGCTCCCTGACCGCTTGGTTCGGGACGAACCAGATGGCAGGCGTCCGACGTTGAACCGTACCCCAGCACTTCGGCATGAGGTTTCGCCCCGCGCCGAGCGACGCTTTGCTCTGACTCAAGAATCAGAATGCCGGCACCTTCGGACATGACCAGTCCCGACCGATGAAGATCGAATGGCCGGATGGCTCGTTGCGGATCGTCGTTGAACTTTGTGGCCATCGCCCCCATGCGGCAAAAGGCGGCGATGCCCAGTCGGGTCAGCGAAGATTCGGTTCCGCCAGTAATCACTACGTCAGCCGCGCCACTTCGAAGCAGTTCGGTGGCCTGGATGATCGCCAGTCCGGAGCTGGCGCAGGCGGCGCTGACCGTGAAGGCGGGTCCGCGAATTCCGAACGTCAGGCTCACATTGGCCGGAGCCGCATTCGGCATCAGTAGTGGAATTGTCAGCGGACTGACTCGATCTGGGCCGCGAGTCAGCAGGACGTCGGTCTGTTGCTGCAGTGTGTCCAGTCCGCTGAGGCCAGCTCCAACAATCACGCCACAACGGTGCCCGAACTCGGACGGAACAATTCCAGCATCGTCGATCGCTTGTTTTGCGGCTGAAACGGCGAAGCGACTCGCACGGTCCATCCGTCGCCACGCTACCTGCTCAGGCAGCTCAAAAGGGGCTTCGTCCAGGCCCTGAACTTCACCACCGATGGTCGCGGCGAGGCCCGTTGTGTCGATCCGCTCAAGACGTCTGATACCAGATCGACCATCTGTGAGGCCTGACCATAAGTGTTCAACGCTGTTCCCCAGCGGCGAAACTACGCCCATCCCTGTGACGAAGACTCTTGTCATGACGCCTGAATTGACCTTTTATCGCCGGCCGGATGAACGGTTCGAGGCCAGCTTTGAGTGGAAACACCCCCAAGCAGTGGGCTTTCCAGGAGAATTGCAATTAACAATTAAAGTAGTCGACCATCGGAAGAGATTTGTCGATCGACTGGAAAACCGAGGATTCTAGGAGTCTGGCACGGAAATCATAGCCGAAGCTGACGGAAGACTGTGCCGAGAGGAAACTCGGCGATTCCGGGGACATGCTTTGCCTCGAAATTCACGTCAGAGCTTACCGAAGATCCATTTTAGACTCCTTCAGGACGAACAGGTCCGGCCAGCACACGACCGATTCTGAATGATCACTGAGGCAGTTCAGAAGGTCGCCAGCCTCGCGGGCCGTCGTCGCGACGTCTCACGTGGTTGTGGTCGAGCAAGTGGTTGGGATTGTCAGATCACACAGCCGGAGGCGTGATTCATCGCGTGAGGATGGGCAATTCAGAGTTTCGACTACATACGTGACAGACCGATCGGCGATAAACTCAGCAGGTGCGGCGAGTTAAGGAGAGGTCGACAAGACCTTTCGCTTTCGCGCGTGAACTCCGAGTCGATGGCCGCGTCGTGATTAAGAGGCCGACAAAGAACTAAATTCGATGGCTGCAATTCGCTAGATTTTCCAGCTTTCCAAGGCCGTTGTTTGTCAAGCTCTAAGTTTCAGTCGACAACGCTCTCTCAATCAGGCTGAGCCGTTATAACTTCTACGAGTCCGACTCTGAGGAGTGGCGCACGACTGAGAATTTCAGATCTCAGAATTGTCGGTCGACAGAAAACTTATTTTCTCTTTACCGCGAGACTCCGGCACCGTTCGGCGCTTCGCGGCACGTTCGTGGTGAGGTACTGATGAACCGCCTTTCAAAGTCAAAAACAATGTCAGCGGCAAAGACTGGTCCAGGGCGACGCGGAAACGCAATCGTCGTCACGCTGGCCGTTCTGGCAATTCTCATCGCCGTCGGAACGTATTTTTTAGGGCCGGGCCTACTCGAGCAGATCAACACGGGTGGCGAACCGTCCGACACTAAAGCAATGACCCACAAGGTCGCTCGCGAGAATCTCGTCGTCACGGTCACAGACGACGGCGAACTGCAAAGTGCCAGCAATGTCGACGTGAAGTGCGAAATCTCTGGCGGCAGCACGATTCTCTGGATCATCGATGACGGCACGGTCGTCGAGGCGAACCAGAAGATTGTCGAACTCGACTCATCCGGTATCGAAGAACAGCTTGCCGCTCAGACAGGCGTCTACGAAAAGGCACTGGCCGCTCAGATTAAGGCGACTGAGGACGCCGCTGCTGCTGAAATTGCCGTTAAGGAATATGTCGAAGGAACCTTCCTGAAGGATCTGCAGGAAGTTGAATCGCTGATCACGATCGCTCAGGAGAACATGCGAAGTGCCCAGAACGTCCTCGACCATACTCAGCGAATGTCCCGCAAAGGCTTCGCCACTCCGCTCCAGGTGGAGGCCGACGAGTTCGCCGTGAAGCGAGCCAGGTTGGATCTCGAATTCGCAGAAACCTCGAAAAAGGTCCTCGAAAAATTTACTCGTGAGAAAACGACACGCGGTCTCGAGGCCACCCGAGACGCAGCGCAGGCACTGGCTCGGTCGGAACTGGCGGCCGTCGAGCTCGAGAAAGCAAAACTCGACAAGCTCCAGAAGCAGCTGGAAAAGTGCGTCATCCTGGCCCCTAAGGCGGGGATGGTCGTCTACTACGCCGAACGCAGCCGATACGGCAGTTCGAGCAGTCAGATCGAAGAAGGGGCGCCAGTCCGTGAGCGGCAGACAATTATCCAGCTGCCCGACCTGACTCAGATGCAGGCGAAAGTGCCGGTTCACGAATCCAAAGTCGAACAGGTTCACGCAGGACAGCGGGTTTACCTGAAAGTCCTGGATCGAGAATTTCAGGGAGTCGTCACGTCAATCGCTAACCAGCCCGAAGCGAAGTCATTCTTTTCAGCGAAGGTCAAAGAGTACCCGGCGGATGTTCGGGTCGAAGGTGACTGCGAAGGTCTTCGCCCAGGCATGACAGCGGAAGTCGAGATCCTGATCGCCAACCTTGAGAACGTGTTGACGATTCCCGTTTCATCAGTCGTCGTCAAAGGAGGGCAGTTCTTCGGCTATGTCAAATCTCCCGATGGGCCACAGAAACGCCAACTGCTCCTGGGGCTTAGCAACGACAAGTTTGTCGAGGTCAAAGACGGCGTCAGCGAGGGTGAAGAAATCCTGATGAATCCTCGCTCGGTCATGAGCGACCAGCTCAACGACGAAGAAGACAAAGAACAGGATGACACTGCGGATCAGGTCTCCAGTCGGTTCGGTGAATCGAGCAGCACACCGGCTCCTGCGGCAAGTGGTGGCAAGCCTTCTGGTGGGCAGCCGGGCACGGACCGGCCATCGTCGGGAACCAGAAAATTCTCAGACTTTGACAAGAATGGCGATGGAAAAATCAGCGCTGACGAGGCTCCGAGTCCTCGCATGATTGAAGCAGCCGATAAAGACGGCGATGGGGCGATATCAGAAGCGGAATTCAAAAGTCGGCCTCCGCGTCCTTCATCCGCTGGCGAAGGCAATGGTGGCGGCGCCGGTGGCCGACCTGAATCGGGAGCCCGCTAGTGCTCTCGTACGTTCTGCGCACACTCAAACTCGGCATCAAGAGTCTGTCCCTGCACGCGCTGCGGTCATCGCTCGCCATGGTCGGAATTCTGATCGGCGTGATGGCGGTCATCTGGCTCGTCGCGCTGGGTGAAGGTGTCAGCGATCAGGCTCAGAAACAGATCGAGCAACTGGGCGCTCGCAACATCATCATCAAGAGCGTCAAACCGGCAGCATCAGGCACCAGCGGCGACCGGACTTTCGTCACGATCTACGGACTGACCGACGCCGATTACGACCGGCTGATCACAATCCCCACCGTCAAACGAGCGGTTCCGATGCGTGAACTGTCGACGGTCGTCCGGCACGAAGGGCACGCGATGGCGGCGCAGCTCGTGGGGTGCGTTTCCGATTATTACCAGATCAATCACCTCAGCATGGCTCAGGGAAGGTTTCTTGAGCAGCAGCACGAAATCGATAAGGCCACTGTCTGTGTTGTGGCCGCGGATGTCGCCCTGGAGTTATTTCCGCTGCAGAATCCGATCGGCAAGCGAATCCTTATCGACCAGGACTTCTACACCGTGATCGGTGTTACCGAGAGCCGGGAATCGTCCGCGTCCATCGGCGGCAGCCTCGCCGGTCGGGAATACAACCGCGACATCTACATTCCCGTCACGACTTTCCGCACGCGGCTGGGTGACGAACTGACCACCTCACCGTCCGGCGGCGTCGATCGCGAACTCGTCGAGATCAGCCAGATCACGCTGATGATTGAAGATGTTGAGCTGGTCGAAGAAAGCGCCGCCATTGCTCGAATCCTGCTCGAGAAATACCACCTCGAAGACGACTACTCGATTGTCGTGCCCAAAGAACTGCTCCGACAGGCGGAAGTTCTGCGAGCGATGTTTAACGTGCTGCTGGTTCTGATCGCCGGAATTTCGCTCCTTGTCGGCGGCATCGGGATTATGAATATCATGCTGGCAACGGTGACCGAGCGAACTCGCGAAATCGGAGTCCGCCGAGCATTGGGTGCTCGCCGCAGCGACATCATCACTCAGTTTCTGGCCGAGACCGTCGTGCTGACCGGCACTGGCGGACTGACGGGCGTCGCGTTTGGATTTCTTTGTGGCCCTGCCGTTTTCGGAGTTCAGTACGTCCTGAAGAATTTTCTTCCGAACGTCTGGACCACTCTGCCGCCTGCCATTCAGAATCTGGAACCGCTTGTTGCTCCGTGGTCAGTCGGCGTCGCTTTCTCAATCTCTGTCATTGTTGGCGTCTTGTTCGGCCTGTACCCCGCTCGCCGAGCCGCTCTGATGGATCCGATCGAAGCCTTGCGACACGAATAAGGTTTCGAAGATTCCCCACGTTGGACGCCACGGCCAGCCTGGCAGTGAGTTGCTTCCGCCTGTCGAACGGTCAAAGTACGGCCCGTCGAACAACGCCAAGCGTGACGTTTGCTCCACAACTTTATCTCTCACACACCAGACGAATCGGTTTCTGTCGAAATGGCCAACTACCGCGACAAGCGTCCGCCACGGAAGCAATGGCAACGGCAGGCTCCCGTTCTGCTGGACACGTCTCAACGCCCGCTGGACATCGTCGACGATCCGTCGTCCCTGCCGACCGTGCAGATCGACACAGACTTCCCGCATCCCAACGTTTTTCGCAAACGCGTTCGCAACGTTCCTGCCAGCGTGAAGCCCGGCGATCTTGTTTCGATTTTTCACACCGACGGTCGTCACCTTGGTTACGGATATTTCAATTCAACGGCCGGCGTCGGACTGCGTTTCATTCGGTGGGGAGCCGAACCGCCCAACGACGAGTTCTGGGACGAACTTCTGAAACGCGCCGTCGCTCTTCGTCACGAGACGTTGAAACTGGGCGAAGCCACAACCGCATGTCGGCTCATCCATGCCGAAGGAGACTTCCTGCCGGGGATCGTTGTCGACCGGTACCACGACGTGCTGTCACTCGAAGCGTACTCGCTGGCGATGTTTCAACGAGCCCAATCGATTGCCGAAAGGCTCGC
>JADHNX010000232.1 GCA_016779365.1 Planctomycetaceae bacterium | reverse complement strand
GGCACGGCTGAGGAGCGGCTTAAAAACGATCTCAAATTCCTGGCCGATGACAAGCTGGAAGGTCGAGGTGTTGGCACCGACGGACTGAACCTGGCGGCTGATTTTATCAAGGACCAGTTCAAAGCCGCGGGTTTGAATGTAACCGCTCTGGAAGGCGACGCCTTTCAGAAGTTCACGATGGTCACCGGAACAAAGCTGCTGGAAAACAACTCGCTGAAGTTCGTCGGACCGGAAGAAAAGACGATCGAGTTTCAACTCGAAGAGGACTTCAACGTCTGCTCGTTCGGCGGTAGCGGGAAGATTTCGGGAGAGATTGTTTTCGGCGGGTACGCGATCAACGCGAAAGAGGCATCGTACAAGGACTTTGGAGACGTCGACGTCAAGGGAAAAATTGTCATCGTCATGCGCCGGACGCCTCAGCAGGCCAATCACAAAAGTCCGTTTGCCTCTGGTCACGGAGTGTCTCGCCACGCTTCGATTCAGGCGAAAGTCAGCGTTTGTTCAACCGCCGGAGCGGCAGCGATTCTGTTTGTGAACGATCCGCACTCTGTCGACGCCGAAACGGAAAAAGCAATCGACTCTGCGAACAATGCGGTGGTAAAAGTCGCTCGCGAGCTGGCCAAACTGGAACCGACCGACGCAGCATTCGCCGACACCCGGAAGAAACTGGACGCCGCACTGGAGCGAGTCAGCAGCGCTCACGGAGATGCTCACACCGGCGGCTTCGACACGCTGATGAAATTTGGCTACGCGGGGAACGGGAAAGACGACGCAATCCCCGTCGTGCATATTTCACAGGCGAAGTGCGACGAGTTGCTGAAGCTCGCGCTGAACAAATCGCTCGCCGACCTGGAAGCGGAAATCGACACAGACCTGAAGCCTCGAACTCAGGTGCTGGAAGGCTGGAAGGTCACGGGAGAAACGAGTCTCGAACGAATTCGCACGGAAGTGAAAAATGTCATCGGCGTGCTCGAAGGCGAAGGACCACTGGCGGATGAAACTATCGTCGTGGGTGCTCACTACGATCATGTCGGTATGGGTGGAGACGGTTCGCTGGCTCCGGGAGTCATCGAAGTTCACAACGGTGCCGATGACAACGGGTCGGGAACGGTGGCGTTGATCGAGATTGCCCGCCAGCTTGCGGCACGCAAAACCCCGCTGCCTCGCCGAGTTGTTTTCATCGCGTTTACGGCGGAAGAGAAAGGGCTGATCGGTTCAGCGAAGTACGTCGAAAAGCCGCTGTTTCCGCTCGATAAGACCATCGCCATGTTCAACATGGACATGGTTGGCCGGCTGCGCGAAGACAAGCTGACCGTCTTCGGCGTCGGAACCTCTCCGACATTCAAAGACGACATCACGCGTCTGGGCGAGGCGGCTGAGTTCAAGCTGTCGCTCAAGCCGGAAGGATTCGGGCCGAGCGATCAATCGTCGTTCTACGCGAAAAAGATTCCCGTCCTGCACTTCTTCACGAACACTCACAGCGACTATCACCGACCCGGCGACGACTGGGAAAAAATCAACTTCAAAGGGATCCGACGAATCGCTGACCTGTTCCGCGACGTCGTTGTTTACACCGCGGAAACTCAGAAGCGTCCTGAGTACCTGGAAGTTGCCGGAACGGCGGATACTCAACGACAGGGCAGCCGGCCCTACTTCGGCAGCATTCCCGACTTCAGCGGAGAAGGGGAGGGTTATGCAATCTCGGGAGTCTCGCCGAAAAGCCCGGCCGCAATAGGTGGCCTGAAAGGCGGAGACCGAATCGTCCAGTTCGGAGAAAGCAAAGTCAGCGACCTCAGCGATTTCGACCTCGCCCTGCGAAACTTTTCAGCGGGCGACGAAGTCGACGTCACCGTCCTCCGAGACGGCCAGCGAGTAAAGCTGAAAGTAAAGCTGGCAAAGCCCCGGTAAATAATCATTCGTGAATGAACAGCGAAAAATGTGCGGTCACGATAAGTACGCCGGAAGCGTAGTCAGTTCGGTCCAGATCTCGCGGGCCGTTCAGACACGAATCGGATGTCCAAAACCTGTCGAAAGTCTGTCGAGAAGTGATCACAGATTCCGGGGTTGTTGACAGTCCGAAAAAGGACCCGAAAACAGCCAACATTCGCCCACAGACCGGTGACCGGTGACTAACGGTCTCTCAACGAGTTTTGAACTCCTTTCTGAGCTGCTTGTTGCTGCGCAAACCTTGACGTATCATACGCTTCCTGCGTCGCGGGAATGATTCTCAACACATCCGGCAGTCGCTTTAATAATACTGCTGAGATATATCTTTTCTCTAAGTAGTTCAGGCCTTGCCTGACACGCTCGTCACGGAGTGACAGACGCCATGAAACTCAATTGTCATCGTGCTTCGCTTGCCTCGGCTCTGCAGATCGTCAGCGGTGTCGTTCCGACTCGAACGCCGAAAGAAATCCTGAAGAACGTGAAATTGCACGTGGACGGCGGAAAAGCCATTCTGATCGGAACGGACCAGGAAGTTGGTATTCGTTACGAAGTCGCCGGCGTCGAGACAGACTCGACTGGCGAAGTCCTGCTGCCGACTCAGCGAGTCGTCTCGATCCTGCGGGAAATCAACGACGATCATGTGACGCTGGAAGCCACCGAGCAGAAGCTGGTCATCAAAGGCGGGCAAAGCGAATTCAGCCTGTCGACGGAAGACCCCAGCGAGTTCCCACCGGTGGCTGCATTCGAGGATTCGGAATACTTCACGGTCAGCGCTCCGACATTGCGTGAGATGATCAAACGAACGATCTTCGCAACGGACACTGAAAGCACTCGCTATGCCCTCGGCGGTGTTCTGCTTGAGCTGACTCCTGAACGGGCAACACTCGCTGCAACAGACAGCCGGCGGTTGGCAGTGGTGTCGGCAGCGGCTCAGGTCGTTGGCGAGATCAACGTCGAAAACACAACTCCGGTTGTTCCTTCGAAAGCGATGCAGTTGATCGAGCGTTCTTTGCCGGACGGCGAAGATGACGTCGCCCTGATCGCAATTCACGCCAACGATGTTCTGGTGAAATGTGGCGGCTCGACGATCTACAGTCGGCTTGTCGAAGGTCGATTCCCGAAATATTCAGACGTCATTCCGACCAGTTTCAGCTCGTCAGTTGAGCTGGTCATCGGGCCGTTTTATTCGGCAGTGCGTCAGGCTCAGATTGTCACCAGCGAAGAAAGTCGTGGCGTCGATTTTGCATTCTCGAATGGCAAACTGACTCTGACCAGTCGTGCGGCAGACGTCGGTCAGTCGAACGTTGAACTTCCGATTTCTTACGATGGCGATGAATTCACGATCACATTCGATCCTCGATTCGTGGCTGACTTCCTGCGAATTCTGGACAACGGGACGACCGTCAAACTGAATTTGATCGACGGCGAAAGTCCGGCGGTGTTCACAACGGAAGACCAGTATCGATACGTCATCATGCCGCTGTCTCGCGACCAGTAATCCGCAATGCGCCGGGTGGTTTGCGACTGACTGCTCTCGTCCCTCACCTCTTGAGCTTCGTATCTTCTATGTCTGACCCGACTCCGCTTTCGTCCGTGCTTTCGGAACTGATTGCCAAAAAGGGGATCGCTCGCGTTCAGGGAAATGCGCAACTGGTCGGGATCTGGAAGTCAGTCGCTGGCGAACGAATTTCGAGTCGAACAAAGGTGCTTGGTCTGAAACGAGGAATGCTGGAAGTCGGAGTCGATAACTCGGCATTGTTGAACGAGTTGGCTTCTTTCCAGAAGACGGCGTTGCTGTACAAGCTGCAGAAAGAGCATCCCGAACAGAAAATCAGCGATCTTCGCTTCAAACTTCGCAGCGATTTGAGTTCAAAAACAAACTGACACAACGATAATTCACGGACGAAATATCGACACGAAGCCCCGAAAGCTTCACCTTGATACCCTAGGGAAATCAGATGAGCACAGACGGCCCAGCGACAAAAGGCGGCAAGACTGACAGTTACAACGAGAGCCAGATTCGCGCTCTGGAAGGTGTCGAAGGGATTCGCACCAGACCGGCCATGTACATTGGCGACACGACTCTGCGAGGTCTGCATCACCTCATTTACGAAGTGGTCGATAACAGCGTCGACGAAGCCGTCAACAAATATGCTTCCGTGATTACGGTGAAGATTAACGCCGATGGTTCGGTCAGTTGCATCGACGATGGTCGAGGAATTCCCGTCGGCCCAATGCCGGACATGAATAATCGCCCGGCTCTGGAAGTCGTGCTGACCGAAATTCACGCTGGCGGCAAGTTCGACCGCGAAGGTGGCTACAAGACCGGAACGGGTGGTCTGCACGGAGTCGGTATCACGGCCGTTAATGCGCTCAGCGAGTGGCTGGAAGCGGAAGTCCGTCGCGAAGGTCATGTCTGGACTCTGGACTTCCAGCGAGGTGTCGTCGCTAATCCTCTCAAGAAGCTGGGAGCCAGCGACGCGACAGGAACAAAGATTACGTTCAAGCCGGACCCGCAGATTTTTCCAGACACAACATTCAACTACGACACCGTCGCCCGGCGAATGCAGGAACTGGCGTTTCTGAACGCCGGGATTCACATCCGCATTTCTGACGAACGGACCGGGCAGTCAGACGACTTCTGCTATGAAGAAGGGCTGGTTGAGTTCGTCAAACATTTGAACCGCACGGAAGATCCGCTCTTTCCAAACGTCATCAGCATCAAGGCAACGTTGCCCAGTGACGACGGCGAAGTCGAAGTCGACGTTGCTCTGCAATACACCGCTGGCATTACCGAGAGCATCAGAACCTACGCCAACAATATCAACAACCTTGAAGGCGGCGTTCATCTCAGTGGGTTCCGCAGCGCTTTGACTCGGTCAGTCAATACTTACGGCAAAAACACCAACCTCTTCAAAGATTATACACCCACCGGCGACGACCTGCGCGAAGGGCTGACGACAGTGATTGCGGTGCGAGTTCCGGATCCGCAATTCGAGGGTCAGACCAAAACCAAGCTGGGCAACAGCGAAGTTGAAGGCATCGTTCTGTCGGCGGTTCATACGGGATTGAATAAGTTCTTCGAAGAGAATCCGACAATCGCGAAGCTGATCTGTCAGAAAGGCATCCTAGCGGCTGAAGCTCGCGAAGCTGCGAAGAAGGCTCGCGAGCATGTTCGTCGCAAAGGAGCACTGACAACCGGCGGTCTGCCCGAAAAGTTGCGAGACTGCCGCAGCCGGGAACTCGATATCACCGAGTTGTATCTGGTCGAAGGGGATTCGGCTGGCGGATCAGCTGACACCGGTCGAGACTCCAGCACTCAGGCGATTCTTCCTCTTCGCGGAAAGATTCTGAACGTTGAAAAAGCACAGCTGATCAAAGTGCTCGACAACGCCGAAATTGCCAACATCTTCAAAGCGATTGGTGTGCCTCCCGGCGCGGTGATGGAAGATGTGCTGAAACGACGTTATGGCAAAGTCATCGTGATGACCGACGCCGACGTCGACGGCAGTCACATTCGAACGCTGCTGCTGACATTCATTTTCCGACACCTGCGACCGCTCGTCGAAAATGGCTGCATCTACATTGCTCAGCCGCCGCTTTATCGAGTTCAGCAGAAAAAGAAGATCCGCTACGTCGACACTCACGAAAACATGATGACCGAGTTGCTCGAACTTGGTATCGACGGCAGTTCGCTGCGTGCTGACGCTGACGAAACGGTTTTCGAAGGTGACCACATGCGGAAGCTGGTCACGCTGCTCCGTCAGCTTGAAGAACCACTGGAAACACTGGAACGTCGCGGCGTTGATCTGCGACATCTTTCAGCCAACTTCGCCACCGAAGATGGTTACCTGCCTCGCTACCGAATCTACATTGGTCGAACGGTCAGCTGGTTTTCGACCAAGGAAGAAATGGAAGCATTTGTTTCGGCAGAAGAAGTGCGCCGTGGTCACGAACTGGTTGTCGCGGACGATCATGCAGAATCGCCAGCCGCTGGCGAAGGCAAAGAAGGTGACGAAGAAGTCGAAGCTCAGGAGAATTTGCAGGTAACCGATCTGCACGAAATTCGGACGATTAATGAGGTTCTGCGCGACCTTCGAGATTACGGAGTCACTTTGAAGGATCTGGTTCCTGCTCCAAACCGAAACGGCGAACCGTACTACCCGTTCGAGGTGCTCAATGACGACGGTGCTGTGAAACTTTCGAGTCTCAGAGACTTCGCCCCGCAGCTTCGAAAGATGGGTGAACGAGGACTCCGCATCACCCGCTTTAAGGGACTGGGTGAAATGGACCCTGAGGAACTCTGGGAAACCAGCATGGATCCATCCAAGCGCCTGCTACTTCAGGTTCGCATGGAAGATGCCGCAGCCGCTGATGAAATTTTCCGAGTCCTTATGGGCGACCACGTCGAACCCCGCCGTGAATTCATCGAAAAGCACGCCCTCGACGTCAAGGATCTCGACATTTGATGGTTCCCGTGGGGGACGTCGCGAACCTCGATTTTGCGAGACACAAATGCTGAAACACGCGGGCCGTTGTTTTTCATCGAACCAGTAATTGGCGGCCAGCCAGCTTGGGTGCTCAGACCTTGTCGAGATCGCAGAGGCAGGTGTAGAGCTGTGGTGGCTTGATGTTGTGATTCAAGTGGTGGCTGACGGACTTGTCCTGCATCAGGCTGACCAGTCGGCTGAGTAGATTCATGTGAGCCTCGCGCCCGTCCCACGGCGAGAGAGTCAGCAGGACGAGCCGGGTCGGGTTGCCGTCGAGGGCTCCAAAGTTGATACCGTCCGGGGCCAGACCAATCGCTCCGACGAAGCATGTCACGATGCGGGTTCTGAGGTGCGGGAAGGCGAGACCTCGGCCAATCGCTGAAGAGCCGCAGCGTTCGCGTTCCAGCAGGTCAGCAATGAGCTGCTCGGAATGCTCGCGGCCAATGTGTTCTGCTCGGGCCAGGCAACGAACGAGCAGACTGATCACCGACGACTTTCCAGTGCCGGGACGGATTGTCTCGATGCAGTTCGGATGAAAGACGTCCGTGAGTTTCAGAGTACCCTCCGGGAATGATGGCGTGTTGCCGATCGGCATCGCTGCCGACTGATCCCGAGGAATGGTGACGTGTGACATGATTGAGTTCCCGACCACGCAGCAGAGAAACATCTGCCGATGCAGCAGGCAATGTGCGTGCCATATTTTCTGAGTCGTTGAGCTCAGTTTTTCGACATAGCAATGGCCGGGAAACCGCCAGATTCAGCAACGGCGGAGGGTTGCAACCGTCTGCAGTCTTGTGCAGAAGGATGCAAAACGCTGCGTGCGGCGGTCGCTGCGACGACGAAGCTGAAACAGCAGCAATCAGTGCAGGCCGTAACGGTTCATTTTGTAGTGCAGCGTGCGAACGCTGATGCCCAGGGCTTTGGCAGTTTCTTCGCGGTGGCAGTTGGACGCGGCGAGTGCTGCCTGGATGGCGTCTTTCTCGGCGGCTTCGGTCGCGTCGGACAATGGTCGAACGCCTCCAGCTGCCGCTCGGATGGTCGGGTGAAGTTCGGTTGGGAGACGTTCAGCAGTAATGACGTCATCGCTGACTGTCACGACCAGACGTTCCATGACGTTGCGGAGCTGGCGGACGTTGCCCGGCCAGGCGGCTGCGGTCAGGACGTGCATGCCTTCGTCGGCAACGCGTTTGGCAGGACGATTGTGACGCTGGCAGAAGTGGTTCAGAAAATGTTCCACCAGCAGCGGGATGTCTTCACGACGTTCCCGCAGCGCCGGAATCTGAATCGGCACGATGTTGAGTCGGTAGTAGAGATCG
>JADHNX010000231.1 GCA_016779365.1 Planctomycetaceae bacterium | reverse complement strand
TCTGAAATGGGAGCGGGTTTTACAGTCATCAGGACGTGTTCAGCACAACGTCCCGTCATCATCAAGCCAGGCTTTACCACAGAGACACAAAGTACACAGAGTTTGCCAATGAAGACGCTTCTCTGTAATGCTCACCTGGTAACGTCTTGCTTATTCTCACATGAAATAATTTGGGGCCACGAAATGGTACGGAAAGCAGAAGCACTACTTGCGTGGTTAGTTCAACCTGTTGCGTCTCCGCCTTGACGTTGTCTCTTCACGCTTGCGATCCGAAATCTTCAGGGCCGGGCGTCTGGCGAGCGGATCGTTAAACACGCGAGCTTTGTACGCAAGTCTGACGACAGAAACGCGCGATATCGTTTGCCGAAAGGGCGTTTTATTCCGCGAGTCTGGAAACCTCACTGGCGTCAAGTGCCCGGTCGAAGACGGCAATCTCGTCGAGACGGCCTTCCCAGTTGGAGTCGTTGTCGCTGCGGCCTCCGAAGAAGAGCTGATCGAACCCGGCTGGAAAATCGACATCGGCGGTCGATTCAATTTCCTGCTTACCGTTCAGATAAATCGTGACTGACTTTTCGCGACGGACGAAAACCACGTGCTGCCATTGCCATCGCGGGATCGATGTTGTGCCGGCGACCGTCCTGGATGGATCACTTCCCGGCATAAAAATCAGTTTGCCCGAGTGACCGCTGGTTCCGCCGACGCCCAGATGATGGGACCATTTACTGAGCCCGTTGTCGCGTCCGCGAGAGAACAGCCAGCCGCTGACCGGTCGGCTGTCGGCAGGCATTCCGTTCCACAACCAAAGCGAGATTGAGTAATCGGCATCGAGTTTTGCAACGTTCGCCCGCAGTCGACCGCCGACGAACATCGCAGCCCGGTTGGTTTCTTCGTGTCGGCAGAACTCCGTCGATCGCGGGCCTTCCAGATAGAAAGTCACGTCAGGTTCGTAGACAGCGTCGCGACCGTTGCCGCTGGAGTCGGTGGCGGCGGGGCCAGCAAACTCGTTCAGTCGCCACCACGCAGCAGGCTTCAGGGCCGCGATTCTTTCGGAAGCCGGACCTTGACTGAGTCTGTATTCCCGCCGAGGTTTATTCGCAACGTCTTCCAGCAACGAAATACACGCTTCGGCGATCGTCGGCTCGGCCATTACTTCCAGCCCCGCCGACCTCGCCAACCACGTGTTGTAACCACCGAATCGATGCTGTTCAGGCGGCGGAATATAGCCGTCTCCGCCGTTCGCCAGTTCGATGACCATATTATTGAGCAGTGGACTTGCAGCCTTAATCTTTAAGCCGGTAATGGCGTACGTCTCGTTCGGCGTTGTGGCGATGCCGATGTCGCCGATGCGAATTCCCTGCACGACGATTTCGGTCTCCTGCCGCTCGTGCAGGATGAGCTGTTCCATTGCATAAACTTCCTGCTGCGTAGTCGGAGCCTTGCCCTCAAGCGGTTCAACAATTCGCCTCGCCCATTCGAGCCGCTGCTGATCCGGTACTCGATACTTCAGCGTCATGCGTTGCTCAGCCATCGCGATGTCAACGTCGCTTCGGTACTCCACGTTTCGGTAAACATTCATGGCAATGTCGAGCAGCCCCCTGGTGTAATCATCAATCGTCTGTTTGGGATCCCATTTGTCTGGCTGCGCATAGTCCCGCCGCCAGATGTCACCGCTGCATCCGTGAGACATGATGCCGACGAATTCTCCCGCCGGAGCGATTCGCTGTTTAAGACCCTCGCAGAACAATCCGAAATAATCAGCACTCAGGCCGCGTTCTCCTGAGAAGTAGTGCATCGAAAAGTTGGCCAGCACCGCGAGTGGCCTGCCGTCTTCCGACTGGATCGAGACGAGCGACAGGTCGGGATCTTCCGGGCCTGATTCACCCGTGACATTGTCCCAGTTACTGCCTGCGTGCATGGTCGCCCGGACGGTGGGATTGCCAAACGGATCATCCGTAATTCTGTCGGGCCGACGAATCCAGCGTCGCAGAGCGGTGAAGTCGGCGGCGTTTTCCTTGCCGAATCCAATCCGTGCTGGTTGCAGTTTCGCAAGAGCGGCGGCGATGGCGTCGACAATCTTCAGTTTGACAAGCGGGACGTAGTCCGGATCGATGTCCGTTCCCAGGCATGCCATCGAAGCCGGCGCTGAATGAGTATGCGTCGCCGAAATCAGCAGACGGTCCATCGGCACACCCGTCCGACTTTCTGCCCGTTGCTTCACTTCGTCCAGCAACGGGCGAGGCAGCATGCAGCTATCGACGACGACGATCACCAGCTTTGTCGTTCCGTCCGACAAAGCCAGCGCTCGAGCATTCAACCGAGTCTTTACCTCGCCAACACGGCGACGAACCAGCCCGCCATTCACAATCGCCGGCAACTTCGTGGGTGTGACGTCAACGATCGCCGCCCCAGCCTGAAATTCCGCGTACGCTGACGCCCTTCCGACGTTTGCCAGAGTCAGCAACATCGCGCCCACGAGCCACGCCCTGCGGAGAATGAATCTCGATTTGCAGCAACAGTAAGACGATTTCATGGCCGATTCCCTGTAGGAAGCTGAGCGGTTGGATCGCGGAGATTTTTGCCCGGACGCTGTCGTGACAGCAAGCTGCTTCGATCATCGATTCCGTGCCTGACGCTGACTCTGACAACACCCTGGGTGCGTTAATCGCGCAATGCCTGCGCAAAGAGCCTTCCGAGCGGCCGGAGTCGATTGACAATGTTGCAGAAAAACTTCGGCTGATCGGCAGTGAATGAAGTTAACTGAAATGCGTACGGCCCGTGCGAACGCAGGCCGGCTGTCGTCACACTTCAGCAAGGGGCCTGGTGGCATCTCCAAATTTTTCGAACTGCACGCCCATGTTTCGCATCATGCTGAGGTAGAGACGCGACATCTGGCGGTCAGACTGCCCGAGGTAGTCCAGGTTCTGGCCGCCTTTGATCCTGCCACCGCCTCCACCAACCATGACGACTGGCAACTGCGACGCGTCGTGGTGTCCGTTGAGCATGCTGGAACAGAGCATGATCATCGAATTGTCCAGGGCGGTCCGTTCGCCTTCCTGGATCGCGTCAAGACGGCGGGCGATGTACGCGACCTGTTCGAGGAAGAACTGATTAACTTTCAGCCAATCGTCGGTGTCATTGTGCGAAAGCAGGTGGTGGATCATGTAGTCAACACCCAGGTGCGGGAACCTGAGCGTTCCATGATCATTGTTCAGTTTCAGCGTGCAGACTCGTGTGGTGTCGGTTTGAAACGCCAGCACCAGGATGTCGCACATCAGTTTCATGTGTTCGACGATGTCCTGCGGGTAACCGTCTTTCGGTCGAGGGATGTTCGGTTTCGTGAGCGTTGGTCGCCAGCCTTGAAGTTCGCCTCGCTGGCCGGCGCGTTCGATTCGCTGTTCGACTTCGCGGACCGAGTTCAGATACTCGTCCAGCTTTTGCTGATCGGTCTGGCTGATGTCTCGGCGAAGATCTTTTGCGTCAGCAAGGATCGCATCCAGCACGCTGCGATCGCCTTTCCTGACGCTGTCCGTAAACAACTGATCGAAGGCGAGTGCCGGGTAAACTTCCAGCGGCGTCGGAGTCGTCGGGCTGCTCCACGAAATGTGCGAGCTGTAAAGCATCGAGTAATTCTTGTGGACCGACGGGTTCGCTTTTTCGCAACCCAGCACGAGGCTGGGAAGCTTCGTCTGATGTCCAATCCGCTGAGCGACGACCTGGTCAACGCTCGTGCCGGATCGAATCGTGCCGCCGGCAGACAGCGGCGCGCCGGACAGCAGGTTGCCCGTCTGCGAACTGTGAATGTTTCCTTTCAAAGCTTCTGCGTTGTACAGACCTCGGATGAAAACCAGTCGGTCGCGAAAATCGTTCAGCGGGTGCAGCACTTTTCCAAGTTCCATCTCGGAGCCCTGCCCCTTCGCCCACCACTCGGTCCGATGGTAACCGCAGCCGGAGAACAGGATGGCCATCCTGGTCGGTGCCTGACTGCCCGGCTCTTTGCCTTTGGGCTCGTCACCCCAAACGCGGAGCGACTCCATCCACGGCAGAGCCATGCTGACACCGAGACCTCGCAACATCGTTCGTCGAGAAAACTGGTGAGTTGTCATTGAGCGACTCCGCGTTCGTGAATGAAAAATAAATATCTCGCACACCGGCGCGAGATTTACAAAATCGCTATTCGGCAGAAAATTCCTGGCCGCGAATCTTTCGAAACTGGTCGCTGGTGACAACAGCTTCAACGGCGACGCTGAATCGGTAGCTGTTCTTCTTCAGCCGATCCTGCATTTCAGTAATGAGAGGTTCATCCGAAAGCTGGACTTCACGACCGACGGCGAACCCCAGAAGTTTACGACAGAACTGACGGACAACGTCGTCGCGTCGTTGAGTCATCAGATAGTCGCGCAGCCCGGCGAGTCCCTCAATTTTCTCGCCCGTAAGCAGTGTCGTTTTTGTGTCGACGGCGTCGGGACGAATTCTCCCCAGCACGTCGTACTGCTCCAACGCAAAACCGAACGGGTCGATCCGTGCGTGGCACTTCGCACATTCGGGAACTGAACTGTGTCGCTCGATCAGCTGTCGAGCCGTCAATCCAGTCGGTACTTCTTCCGGAAGTTGAGGAACGCCAGCCGGCGGCCTTGGCAGTTTTTCGCCGAGCAGTGTTTCGGACAACCAGTTGCCTCGCAGAATCGGACTTGTTCGGGAAGCTCCAGACTGGCTTGCGAGGAACGTCGCCATGCCCAGAATTCCGCCGCGACCGTCCGCCCGGACTCCGCTGACACGCTGCCAAGGCTGCCCGGACTGATTCACAAATTTGATTCTGTAGTGCCTGGCGAGAGGCTCGTTCAGGAAGGTGTGATCAGCATCGAGCAAGTCGAGAATTGATCCATCGTTGCGGAACATGTCCTCGAAGAAGCGAAGCGTTTCTTCGTACATGTCACCTCGAAGAGTCGCGAATTCCGGATACAGTTTTTCGTTCTTCTCGTCGTTCTGATCGAAGTTTCGAAGGTGCAGCCACTGGCAGGCAAACTGGATGGCCAGCCTGCGAGTTCTCGGATCCTTCAGCATCCGGCGAGTCTGTCGAAGCAGCTCCGAATCGTCAGCCCCACCACCAGAAAGACCAGCCGCGTGAACTGGCATGCGAAGTTCATCATCCGGCAGGGACGACCACAGGAAATAGCTGAGCCTCGTGGCGAGTTCGCTATTCGAAACCGGCGACGGATCGGGACCGGACCGGGCAACTTCGCGGCGATATAAAAAGTTGGGCGAGGACAGAATACGGGCCAGCGTCAACTGAATGGCTGAGTCATGATCGACTCCGACTTCGCGAAGCCGACCGTAAAGATTCTCTATTTCGATTTCTTCATGATCAGAAAGTGAACGCCGCCATGCGCGGTCAGCCAGCTTCAGCAACGCCTTCACATGAACCGGTTCCGTGTCGCGCATTCGTTGCCGAAACTGGTCAGCCCGATCGTTCAGCGGCTTCCGCAGAGGTTCCAACGCTTTGACAATGTCCGGGCGGTCCTGTGTCGCAAACTCGTAAAGCTGTTCGTACGAAACGGCAAGCTGCAGCGGTTCCTGCGCGACGAAAAACAATTCGTCCCACAGCCGGTCGATTTCCGCAGTATGAGCTTCGTCGAGCATCAACCGCTTGAGATGATCATCCTCGCGGTAGAAAAGTTTGAGTGTGACGACTTCGTCGACCGGCACGATTCGGGCATAACAAAGTGCCTCGGGAAACAGGTTTCGGAATTCGTCCAGCGCGGCCTCGACACGCGGTCGAGCCTTCTCCCCGACCAGGATCGGAGCGGCCATCGACATCTGAAGCCGAGCCGGTCGTTCGGTCACGACCTGAAGCTGCACGGTTCCTTCAGCGGCAGTTGCAGCGTGCAACGTTCCGGTCGCGACAAACTCGGCACCAGCAAGAAGACTGGCCGGCAGCCGCAGTTCCAGCGTTTGAGGAGCTTTGAGACAAAGATGAGTTCCAGGCAGCGAACTTCCGTCGGGATGCTTCCCGAACAAACTCGGATCGACGCCTAACTCACCCGACTGCTCAACGGTTTCGACGTTGCTGCAGACCGCCCAGCGAAGCGGGCCTCGCCAGCTCAGCAGTTGCTCGCGCTGACTCCGGTCTGCTTCGCTTAACTCAGAGGAATCGGAAGCGGCCAGGGCAGACTGAACTTCCCTCGCGATCTTTGTGAGTTCGCTCTCGGACTTGCCACCAAGGGCGGCGGCACGAAACGCAGCGAGCGTTGATCCGGCAACAACCAACGACGTCGGTTTCGAGCCGTCTGCCCCGGTTGGTTGCGAGCCGAAATGCCAGACTTCAGCGTTTCCAAAAGTGTCCGGCAGCGGGTTGCTTTCCAGAATTCGATCAACCACGTCAGCGGCAAGATTCCAGACGCGAGGCGACTGCTCGGCGGTCGTCAGTTTCAACTCAACATGAGTGCTGTCACAGGAGTGGTCGCGACCACGAGGATTGACGATGAGCGAGACGACGTCGCCCCGCGTGACGCCAAACGCGCCGTCTGGATTAAACGTCTGCCGACCGCCGTTATCAAACGTTCCTTCAGCGAGTATGGAACGACCGGACGTGGCCAGAAGTTCGACTCGCCAGGCAGCGCCGTTACCACAAACACCGTCAGCATCGGCGACAAGACCTTCCACACGAAAACTGCCATCAACTGGACTTTTCCAGGCAACGACGGATTCGTGAGTCGGCGACGGGTGAACGACGACACTTTTCGCCGGAACAGTCAGCGTCAGAAAACTGATCGGCTCGGATGAACTGTTTGTCAGCATGTTGGGCAGTTCGCCGCTGCTCCAACCGTTGATGGCGTCGTAGCCCTGCCCCTTGATCAGCTTCTTCGCAAACAGCCCCGTAATCTCACGGCTGGCTCGCAGCTCGAAACCCAGCAGCCTGGCCCATCGTTCGAGCAGTAAAGCATTCTGCCCGGCTGCTGTTGCGGTCTCGTCGAGCGTCTTTTCTGAAGTGCGAAGCTGTACGACTGTGGCGAGATACTCGGCGGTGCGAGGAAGCTCGCGCGCCATCGTCGTTTCGATTCGCGAAACCAGCGAGCGGACGTCGTGCAGTTCGATGGGCGGCAACGGCTCGACACCTTCCGCGACGGGAAACTCGAAACGAGGCCGCTCCAGCACGACAAAGTCTTCGGCGTCTCCATCGCCGAGATCATGAACAGTCAGCCACAGCCTGACGTCAGCATCAGCCGCAACGTCACCGATCTTATGACGAAGCTCGTGACGTGGCGTCAGTGGCGAAACGGCTTCCTGCCAGGTCGTTGCCCCGCCTTCTCGCCCCGACTGGCCGATCGAATTAAATCTCCAGAGCGAGTTCTGAGCAGCGTCGATGTCAGCGGCAATCCGCGCTGTGTCTTCCGGTCGAACGGTCGCCCACGACTTCCGCAGCCCGTCCAGCAGCAACGACGGCTCACCGCCGACCGTGGTTAAGGCATTCCACAAGCGTGTGAGATATTTCTCATTGAGCGATCGCTGCCGGGCGACTTCCGCCAGCGACGTGGTGCCGTCGCGCAAGCGCCCGCGTTCCTGCAACGTCGCTTCGATGTACCGCCCGACCGGTAACCGGCCACCATCGCTCGTGCTGAGTTTGATCCCCTGCAACGTGACCGACGTGTTGCCCGAGTCTTCCGTGAAAGGTCGATAGAACTGCTGAATGCGGGCGAGCAGTTCGTCCGTGTGGTCTCGCCGCGTCGTGTACGGCGAAAATCGAATTCCGTCCGGAGTC
>JADHNX010000230.1 GCA_016779365.1 Planctomycetaceae bacterium | reverse complement strand
CCAACTGGAAGAAGAACGGCTGGAAACGCCGCGAAGGCAAACAGCTCAAGCCGATCAAAAACGAAGACCACTGGCGACAGCTCGACCAGTTGCTGGCGACTCACCAGGTGAAGTTCAAAGTTGTGAAAGGCCACAGCGGCCACCCCGAAAACGAACGCTGCGACGAACTCGCCGTCGCCGAGTCCATGAAATACCGCAACGCCTGACTCCGCCACCCGTCTCCCACGTCAGACTGGAACGTCTGACGTACGTGAACAATCCGCCCGAACAGCCCGTTGAAAAAGTGCGCCACTGGCAGTGAAAAAGTGCAGGTTCCGACCGGCCGAACACCCCAGAGAATGGTTGGTGGGAACCAGCCCTAACTAGCTCGCAGATCTCCGCGCCGGCACACCGCCATCCTAACGACCCGGATGGGAAAAGATTCGCCACTGCACATCACTTTGATGGAATCCAAGGTGGGAACTATCAACAAGAGATGAGCCCGTTACCATCATCTCAGCTCTTGACAGAATTAACAGCGTCTCCTTCAGCCCAGACGGGCGGCAGGTGGTTTCAGGTGGATCCGACGGAATCGTGAAGGTCTGGGACGCGAATACCGGGCAACAGACTCTGACACTGCCAGGAAATGGTGATGCGCAAATTCAATGTGTGGCATTCAGCCAGGATGGAATGCGACTCGCTGCGGCCGATCAACGAGGGGGTGTCATGCTGTGGGACACGCGACCGTGGACGCCAAAACAGCGTGCGCAGGCGCAGAGCCGCAGTTATCTGAAGATCCTGCGAGACCGTGTCAAATCTCTCGAAGCCCTGACGTCTTACATCCGCGATGACAAAACGATCAGCGAGCCAGTCCGTCAGCAGTGCCTGGACTGGTCCGAGCTGTTCTGGAAGAACCGTCAATCCGAGTAGTATTTGAAATGCAGCACGGGCAGTCGCACTTTCCTGTTTGAGAAGAACCACGATGACATCACCCGACGAACCGTTCGATGAAGAAACCAACACGTTTGTGCCGGGAGATTCCGACGAGGTAGAAGCATCCGAGCCCGAGGCGACGGTTGGTGATACCGTGGTGACTCCGGAATCAGATGATGACGGCCTGGGGGCGACGGTTGTTCCGGCTGCCGATGCGTCGATGACTTTGCTCGGTGACTGGGAAGCGACGCTGGATGCGGACGTGGAGCCAGGGCATACGATCAAGGCGCCGGCGTCGGTCGCGCCGAAGAAGAAGCGAGGGAGTTTTGAGCAGACGATTGCTCTGAAGCGGCGTGAGGTCACTCAGAGCGTCAACGAACAAGCAGCTGACTCATCGAAAGCTGCTGAAGCGGACTACCAGATTGAAGAGCTGCTGGGCGAAGGCGGGATGGGCGCGGTCTACGCGGCTCGTCAGAAGTCGATGGATCGTCCCGTGGCGATCAAGGTTCTTAAGTCTCGCGCGGCTCGTCTTGAGAGCAGTCAGGACGCTTTTGTTTCCGAGGCAGTCATCACCGGGCGTCTGGATCATCCCAACATCGTGCCGATTTACGATGTGGGTAAGCAGCCGAACGATGCGTTGTTCTACTCGATGAAACAGGTGGAAGGCGTCGAGTGGAAAGAACGCTTTGCTGAGAACACGGTGTCCGAGAATCTGGACATTCTGTTGCGTGTTTCGGACGCGATCGCTTTTGCTCACGCTCGCGGCATCATTCATCGCGATCTGAAACCAGCAAACATCATGCTGGGGCCATTCGGTGAAGTGCTAGTGATGGACTGGGGTCTGGCGATGCCGACCGAAGATAATCCCAGCCGTGAATTTTTTCCCGACGCCAGGGCGGGCGGCACGCCTCACTACATGGCTCCTGAGATGGCAGACGGAACCGACAGCGTCGACCGCCGCAGTGATGTTTATCTGCTGGGAGCGATTCTGTTTGAGATTGTGACCGGCAAGCCACCTCACGCATTGAAGATTGAAGCGACGACGAAACGACGTCGAGTGATGGCTGTCCTGGAAGCAGTGCTGAACAACGTGATCGTGGAGACCGATCAGTCGGGCGAACTGCTTGAGATTGCGAGGAAAGCGATCGCAACCAGGCCAGCCGATCGGTATCAGACGGTGGCCGAATTCCAGTCGGCGCTTCGCGAGTACCTGACACACGAAGAGAGCATCGAACTCTCAGCACGCGCGTACGAACGCCTGGCAGCTGGCCGGGAAAGCGGCGAGTACATCGAATTCAGCCGGGCACGATTCGGTTTCGAAACGGCTTTGGAACAATGGCCGGAGAACGAACGAGCGGCGGAAGGCTTGCAGGAAACCTGTTTCGATTACGCGAAGACGGCGTTCGATCGAGGCGACCTGGACCTGGCGTTGTCGTTGATCGACGAGTCCGACGAACAACAGAAAACACTTGGCGCATCGATCCGGCAGGCGATCGTCGATCGAGATGCCCGGCAACAGCAGCTCCGCAGGCTGCGTCGCATCAGTCTCGCCGCGAGTCTCGTCGTGGCAATTGTTTCAATTGGTGCCGCCGTGTGGATCAACTCAGAACGAAGCAAAGCGCTGGTTGCCCAGCAGAATGCACAAACTGCTCAGCAGGAAGAAGCCGCCCAGCGTCAGCTCGCTGAATCAGAGCGAAAGCAGGCGGAACTGGAGCGAGAAAAAGCAGTCGTCGCTCAACAGGAAGAAGCAGCTCAGAGGGCAAAAGCGACTACTGCCGAGGCGGCCGCGAAACGCGAAGCGAACAACGCCCTGAGGAATCTCAAAGTTGCCGAGCAAAATGCTTATAACTCCGACATCCTGCTTGCAGCTAATCGTTGGGAAAGTTCCAGTATCCATAACTTCAACGAATTGCTCGAAAGATATCGTGACCGCGATGATCTCAGGGGTTTCGAGTGGCGTTATTGGAATCGGCTCGCTCGTGGCGATCTACTCACGATCAAAGGAGACGTCGGCCACGTTTCCTGTGTCGCATTCAGCCCGGACGGGACCCGACTCGCTTCCGGGGGTGGGGACAAGACAGTGAAGTTGTGGGATACGGCGACCGGACAAAAAAGGCTCACGCTCAAAGGCCACACTGCCCCAGTCTACAGTGTGGCGTTCAGCCCGGACGGGACGCAACTGGCCTCCGCGAGTCTCGACCGAACAGTGAAGTTGTGGGATACGGCCTCCGGGCAAGAGACGCTCACGCTCAAAGGACACACTGGTTCTGTCAATGGTGTGGCGTTCAGCCCGGACGGGACACGACTGGCGTCCGCGAGTTACGACGGGACAGTGAAGTTGTGGGATACGGCATCCGGACGGGAGACGCTCACGCTCAAAGGACACGCCAACGAGGTCTTTAGTGTGGCGTTCAGCCCGGACGGAAAGCGACTGGCGTCAGCGAGCAGAGACCAGACGATACGATTGTGGGATGCCGCCTCGGGACGGGAGTCGCTCACGCTCAAAGGCCACACTCGGCCAGTCACCAGTGTGGCGTTCAGTCCGGACGGGAAGCAACTGGCCTCCGGGGGTTGGGACAAGACAGTCAAGTTGTGGGATGTGTCCTCCGGACAGGAAACGTTCACACTCAAGGGCCACTCCCACTGGGTCCGCAGTGTGGTGTTCAGCCCGGACGGGACGCAACTGGCCTCTGGGTGTGTTGACCAGACAGTGAAGTTATGGGATACGGCCTCCGGACAAGAGATGCTCACGCTCAAAGGGCACACCGACGAGGTCTGGTGTGTGGCGTTCAGCCCGGACGGGACGCAACTGGCCTCCGCCAGCCTCGACCAGACGGTAAAGTTGTGGGATGCGTCCTTGGAATGGGAGACGTTGACGCTCAAAGGTCACCGCCGTGAGGTAAACAGTGTGGCGTTCAGCCCGGACGGGAAGCAATTGGCCTCCGCAAGTTTCGACGGGACAGTGAAGTTGTGGGATACGGCCTCCGGACAAGAGACACTCACACTCAAAGGACACACCGACGGACTCCAGAGCGTGGCGTTCAGCCCGGACGGAAAGCGGCTGGCGTCAGCGAGCGCGGACTGAACAGTGAAGTTGTGGGATACGGCCTCCGGACAAGAGACGCTCACGTTCAAAGGGCACTCCACCGTAGTTTATCATGTGGTGTTCAGCCCGGACGGTAAGCGACTGGCCTCCGGGGGCTACGACAAGAGGGTGAGGTTGTGGGACGCGGCCACAGGTCGGAAATTGTTCACGTTCAAAGGCTATTCCAGCGTCAGATGTATCGCGTTCAGCCCAAACGGGGCACGGCTGGCTTGCACAACTGGTAATGTCTTGACGATGTGGAATACGACCACAGGTCAGGAAATGCTTGCGATCAAAGAAAGCACTGAAGAGTTACGGACCGTGGCTTTCAGCCCGGACGGCACTCAAGTGGCGGCTGCGGGCGATAGCTCGACAATCAAGATATTGGACACCATTGATGGTGTTGCGTACCGTCGTCAGCAGCGTGAACTGCCTCCGTCCAAGCGGAGCACGGCCGCGACTTTCGCGCATCGAGCCGCCGAATCCGAGAAGACCAAAGACTGGTACGCAGCCGCGTGGAACCTGAACCAGTTAATCGCTCTCGATCCCGACGACACGTCCCTGAAAGAACGCCACAAGCTGGCAACGGCAAAGCTTCGGGAAAAAGGCCTGAATACACCGAAGCCGATTGAATCCTCACCGTGACGAAACTGCGTCAGGCGGTCGACTTCAAGTCTCTTTGAAAAAACCGTTCGCTGGTCGACGCCCAGGAGTCACAGTAATACCATCACTTGTCAGCCGCTCGCCTCGTTATCCACAAGCTTCCAAGCCTGTCAAACATTCACGCTGGATTCGGCATCATGATTTGCGTCTCGATTACTCCGGAACACCGCACTCTCGCCAAGGTCGATCTGCTCAACGCAGTACGGCAGGCGGATATGGTGGAACTTTGCCTCGACAGAATATCTCTACCGGTTGATCTGAAAGAACTGCTCAGCGACGTCGACAAACCGGTGATTATTTCCTGTCGGCGCCCTCAGGATGGGGGGACATGGGCAGGAACGGAGGATCAACGATTTGGAATCCTGCGACAGGCGATGCTGACCGGGGCGGCGTATGTCGAGATCGAAGCCGACATCGCTCACGAGCTTCCCAGAACAGGCACCGCACAACGAATCATCAGCTTCACGAGCCTGAGAAAGCCACTGGAGAATGTACCGGAGAAGATTGACCGGGCGGTATTGATGAGTGGGGACGTGGTGAAATTCACCTGGCCCACCGCAACGCTTGATGCGGCCTGGCCACTGCTGGCTGCTGTTAGTCGCAAATGTGCTCTGCCAGTGGTTGGTGTGGGAATTGGAGCGGCAGGGCGAACATTCTCGCTCCTGGGGCTAAAGTATGGGTCTCCGTGGGTTTACGCCTCGCTGGAAAAAGGAATGGAGACACATGACGGCCAAGCGACAGTTAGCGAACTTGATGAACTCTACGCGTGCCGTGATATCACTCCGAAAACGCAGTTCGTGGGCATCGTGGGTTTTGGCGTGTCCAGGCTGACGATGGTTCGTCTGCTCAATGATGGCTTCCGCGACCTGGGTCTCAACACCCGCTGTGTGCCGTTAGAAATCGGCGACTTAGAAAAGCTCCGGCAAATGCTAGACCTTCTTCAGGTTGGTGCTGTACTGACAAACCGACATCTGGGCGAGCACCTCCTGCCACTGGCCCAGTATTCAGAAGAAGCCGCAAAGGTAGGTACTAATTGCGATTTGCTTCTGAAGAAGTCCGACGGCTGGCATGCCTATAACCTGATCTGGCGAAGCACACTTCGATTGCTGGAAAAGACTCTACGTCGCGTATCGTCGAAAGGAGTGACACTGAACCGAAGGAACATTCTCGTATTGGGAAGCGGGCGACTCGCACGGACCATGCTTTATGGGATCCGGCAGACCAAAGGTTCGGCGGCACTTGCATCCAGCCACGACGGCGATGACGAAATACGATTCTGTCAGGAGTGTGGCGCTGAGTCTGAGTCTGCCCCCAGCGAGGCGCACCAGGTTTCCTCGCAACTGCATGCCAGACACCTGCCATTCAGTGATCTTTCGTCAGCCTCGCCTGAGGTGGTAATCGTGGCAGATCCAGCGTTGGAAATGGGCTTCGGCGCGCGTCAGTTGAATCCCACATGGCTGCGTCCTCCGATGACGATTGTGGATATCACTCAGTTTCCAGAGGAAAGCGATCTTCTTGCAGAAGCACGTGAGCGCGGTTGCACGATTGTTCGACCAGCCTACATCTTTGCCCAACTTCTGTCGGATCAATTCAAAGCAGTAACGGGGCAGGAATTGCCAACGCATATCTTCTACGAGGCTTTAGGGCTGCAATAAATCGCTCGCTTCGTTTCGATCTTGCTTCTCTTTGCGGATTTGAAGGGGCAATTATCAACTCCGTAGATTTGTGGAAACAATCAAGCTGACCAGAGACGAACCAGGTCAGTTCGCTACATCCTGAACACCTTTAAAGTTAATGACTCAATGAATCTTGAATGTCCGCATTGCAAAGTCAGTTTCATGGTGGCAGACGCGACGCCTGGGAAGTTCGTCCGATGCACATCCTGCAACCACCGGTTTCTCGTTTCAGGGCCGAGTGGCAATTCAACATCGAATGATGACTTCCCGCCTGAGTTGATTGTGTTTTGCACCACCATCGTGTTGCTTGTCCTTGGCCTTGTTCTGGCGACAATTACCACACCAGCGAAAAGCATTGGAATTGTATTCGGAATTGGGGCGACTCTACTTGCAGTCTGGAAGTGGAAGGTCATTGATCAGTACTTCATTAGACTGAGAATTCAAGGAGCTGCCCGCCGGCAGGCCAGGAAACAAGCCGCTGCCGAAGCCGCGTCTGCACATGATCTGGAGTCTTCCACAGAGCAAGACGCGGCAGTTCCACCGGCGGCTGTCGCCAATCAGGATGAGGTAGTCGCGAGCTCTGAACTCAGGCATGCTGAGCCAGAATCGTCAGCCTTCACAAAAATGGAAGAGGGGCCAGTCCCCGCGTCACATCCATCAACAACTCCGGAGATCCTGCCCGTAAACGACGCAGCTCTGCCCGTTGCCACAGAACCACCGCCAGCTATACAGCCCGAGTCGCTGACTACAGGCCTACCGGAGAAATATCGAGTGTTTCTTGAGGTGGCAATGACACAGTCTCAATGGTCGCGTAGGGATCTGGAAGCAGTTGCCGATAAAAATGATTTGGCCTGGACCGAGACTATTGCCGCCATTGCTCAATGGTCTCGTGATCGTTTCGGCGAACCAATGCTGGTCGAAGATGACTATAACGTTTGGGTTCAGCTCCCCGTCATTTAAGAGCTTGCAGATCGCAGTCGCCTGCGCATCGTCAGCGTCGTTTCGCTGATGCACACCTACCAGCGGTCTTCGCGGAGGTTTTCCGGGTGGAGTTTGGCAAATTCTTCGAGCAGCTCGCGCGAGCGATCGTCCAGATTCTTCGGCACGACAATCTGCAGGATCGCGTACAGGTCGCCGGGTTCGTTCGTCTTGCGGTTGATAATGCCCTTGCCGCGCAACCGGAGCCTTGTTCCGCTGGCCGATCCCGCCGGAACAGTCACGGTGACCAGGCCCTCGCTGAGTGTTGGGACATCGACCTTGGCACCGAGTGCTGCTTCCGTCAGAGAAATCGGGACGTCAACCAGCAGGTTGGCTCCGTCGCGTCGGAAATAGGGGTGAGGAGCGACTCGGATCTTCACCATCAGGTCACCGTTGGGGCCGCCACCCATTCCGGGATGTCCCTGTCCCGAAAGCCGGATCACGC
>JADHNX010000229.1 GCA_016779365.1 Planctomycetaceae bacterium | reverse complement strand
CCATAACTCCGATTTCTGAACGCTTCATTTGTCACCGCCAGAAACGGGGTCACGCCAATGCCACCAGCGACCAGGCAAAGGTTCTCGACATCCGGAACTGGAAACCCGTTGCCCAGAGGCCCCCATAAGATGCAGGGGTCATCAGATCGCCAGGTTGTCATCAGTTTTGTCATTTTGCCGACAACGACATACCCGAACTCGACACCCGCAACCTGACCTTCAGAGTCCGTCCAGACATCCAGCAGCGCGAAGGGACGTCCCAGCATCGGGTCCGTCACTCGAGCATCTCGAACCATGAAAAACTGGCCGGGCGTGATTTGTCTCGCCAATTCTGGACAGGCGAGACGCATGATCCACGTGTCCTGCGCGACGCATCTGTTGTCGATGACCTGCCCTCGACATTCCACTGCAGTTGGAACCGAACCTGCCAGATCGTGTGTTTCGCAACCAGTTTCCATGACAAACCCTTGTCGATTTGATCACTTTCTCACGCTGCCACTCGCTAAAAAGACAGCTTCAACCTCACGAATCTGAAATCCAGTCCCTACGGACGCTGAAATAAGGGCGCCCCCTTTATCGCCGCTTCCGCCTCTTGCTGGAATTCTTCACTTTGGATTCCTTCTTACGGCTCGGGGATTTTCGGCCTGACACTTTGCCGGCGTCCCCCTTCCCTTCTTTGCTTTTCTTTCGCTCACCGATCGCAGAGGGGATTTCAGATTTACCAGTCGATTCAAAATTCACAGTGACCGGCCTGCGAACTGGCGTCTTGCCCCCGGCATTCCTGGGAGGTGGTGCAGGTCGAGACTTCTTCCTTCCAACAACCGCTGGATGTGCCGCAGTGTTGGACGAATCATCGTCGTCATCGTCAATTGGCGATCGTCCCAGATCCTTGCCAGAGGGAGTCTTCAGCGTCCTCTTTCGGCCAATCATGTCGCGACCGCCCGTTGCAACGATCGGGCCGATCTCAACCACTCTCCGCTGGGGGGCGGTCCGTGAAACACGTGCCTCGGCTGTGACTTTTTCCGGCCTGTCCTTCCGTTTTGCTACTTCGTCCGTCGACGCTTTTTCTGCGGCTCTGACTCGCGCTTCCGCGTTTTCGATGTAGCTGCGAAGCAGTTTCATCTCTTCATGAGAAAGTTTCCGAAACCCACCCACCGCCACGCCTCGCAGACGCAACGGACCGAACGCAACACGTTCCAGCTTCATGACCTTATGGCCAACTCGAGAGAAAAGCCGGCGAATTTCGCGGTTGCGGCCTTCGCTGAGCGTCACTTCCAGAATCGTGCTTTTGCCTCGGCTTCCAACCGTCCTGGCATTGTCGACCTTGAATCGACCGTCGCTGAAGTACATCCCCTGCCGCAACTGTTGCATGATTTCACGAGTCGGTCGACCTGCAACCTGGACCTCGTAAATCTTGGGAACCTTGAACTTCGGATGGGCGAGCTGATGGCCAAGATCACCATCATTCGTGACGAGCAGCAGGCCGACAGAGTTTTCATCCAGCCGACCAATCGGAAAAAGGCGACCAGCACTGGCCGGGAAAAGGTCGATCACACGTGCACGCCCTGACGGATCGCTGTTCGTGCAGAGCATCCCTTTCGGCTTGTTCACCATGTAGCAGACCGTTCGGTCTGGCCGAATCGATTCTCCATCCACCTCGATTCTTTGCGTCGCCGCATCTACCCTGGCACCAAGTTCGGTGACCGTCTGACCGTCAACGGTAACTCGACCGGTGGTGATAAAATCCTCACACGCCCGGCGTGATCCAAGGCCGCATCGAGCCAGCAGGACCTGCAAACGTACTTGTTCCGAAACCTTCTTTTTGCCGGCAGTAGCCATTGGAGCAAAGCTTTTATCAAGTAGTTCAGACACAACATCCGACCGAAGATGGCGGACGAGGCGGGAGTATACGAGTCGAGGCTCGGCATTGGAATCAGCAGGGGTTCAACCAGCCGACAGAGATTCGCGGCAGACGAACACGACCGATTAGCTGTTCAGCGAACAGTTCAACTCAACGTTTCGAGCCAGCATTGTCCGGCTCTGCCAGCGCCTCGTAATAGCGGCGGATCAAGTTTTCATATTTCGGCAGCAGCTTTTCGCTGCCAACATTCAGCAACCGTTCCCGCATCGCCGGCGGGAGGTGTCCCCAGACCTCGTCGATCAATGCACGACGCCTGGCCAGTGCGGCAGATCGTTCTTGAGCCTGCCGCAAATTCTGTTCGGTAGACTCGCCAGATTTCCCGTTCTGCGGCTGCGGAGCGGTTCCCGCTGCTGAATCTGCTCCGTGCTGATTCCCGGAAGATTGTTGCTCGCCCTGTTTCGACTCCGGCTGCTGCCCTTGTGACTTCGAGTCAGAGTCCGACTGGTCCTTGTCAGAATTCTGCGACGAACTCGACGACGGTGGAGGCAACTTTCGCAGTTTCTCAATCAGGGCATCAATGTTTGAGACGATCCCAGCCTGGAGTTTTGCGGTTTCGTCTGACAGGTTTCGATCGTCCAGTCGCCGACTGACTTCGCGCATGGAAGCAACGGCTTCGTCGAGTTCATCAGCAAACGGCATTCGGCTTTGCGGTGCGGCGACTGGCTTGTCTTTGTCGACGGATTTGTCGACAGATTCACCATCGGGCAACTTCGGCTCTAACGGCAGTTCGGGGAGCAGTTCACGGAGAAGCTGTTTGTCGAGATTCTCCGCCGCTGGCTGATCAGACGACCTGGACGGCGGAGCTTCCTCTGCCGTTACACCGGCGGCCAGCGCGGAACTCAGAATTGCCAGTAAGAGCCCATAGACCTTCCGTCGAAATTTGCCGCAACGTTGTTTGAAACAAATCATGGTTCGCGTCGCACTCCAGAAACGGACACTCGACTTTCAGTCTTCTTTCAACAGAATTCCCGGATCGCTGGCAGGAACTTCCTGAGCCGGTTCAGGATCCCCGAAGGCGGAAGTCATCTCGCGGACCAGGTCAGCGATCATCTCCTGCTCCTCGGAAATTGATTGCAGTTCTGCTCGATCAGATTCCGTTAACTCCGCGTCCGTCGCTGCGCGGTTTCGAACATTGTCGAACCTCTCGGCCAGATCCACCTGCAAACTTCGAATCACTTTCAACTGAGCGATCAACGTGACGATGTCCCCCTCAGGACCGGCCTGTTGCTCGTTTTCCTGATTCTCGCCAGGAGGCTGCCCTTCCTCGCCATTTTTTGCATCCTCGTCGGCGAGCGCTTTCAGCAGCTCTTCGAATCGCCGAACAACAAGCTGCTGAACGGCCACCGTTTCGGCAGACGTGTCGCGCTCATTCAGCCTCTCAATCGCTCGCTGCATGTACCGCACTGCGCCGCGAAGACTCAACGCGACGATTTCGATGGAATCAACTTTCTCAGCGGCGGCGTTTGTTTCATCCGACAGGTTCTGCTGCGTGTCAGTCAGATTTCTGAGTGACTTCAGACGCGTCCTTGACCATTTTTCAGTCGCTTCAAACTCAAGCTGCAACCGCTGCGTTTCACCGATCGTCGCCTGTTGTCGAGCGAGCAAAGACTGCAACTGGTCGGCGAGTTTCTCAAGCTGCTCCCTGGCGAGCTGTTCTTCGACCTGTTTCTGATCAGCCGCCAGTTCACGTTCGGCCTGTTCGAGATCATCGAGCGTTTCCTCAATCTTCTCCTGAGCGTCGGACGCGTCATCGTTGGACAGACTTGATTCTGCATTCTTCATTTGTTCGGCGGCTCGACCGGTGGCAGCCGAGGCCGAACTTTGCAGGCGTTCGAGTCGCCTTAGAGTTTCTTCCAGTGCTTCGCGCAGTTTCTGCTGTTCTCTCCGAAGCTGTTCGAGCTGCTGTTCACGCTCCGCCTGATCCTTGACGTTGGCCGCCGCTTCAACGTTCTTTTTTAACGTCTCCTGCTGGCTTCGCGCTGCGGCCAGATCCTGTCGACCTTCTTCGAGCTTCTTTGCCAGCGTTTCCGTGTCCGTGACTTCTCGCTGGTCGAGTTCGTTCTGAATCTTCCGCATTGTCTCGATGATTTTCTGCTGAGCACTCACCGCATCGCCGACCCGGTTTCGCTGGAGATTGTTCGCCGCCTGTCGCATTTCTCCGCTGATCCCTGACTGCTCGATCGTCTCCAGAGCTTTCTCAAAAGCTTCGGCAACATCCGGCTGAGTCTTCGCCGCGTCGTCAATCGCTTCTTTCAGTTGCTCACGAAAAGCGTCAACGTTATCGGCGACCTGCTGCTGCCTTGCCGAAAGTTTCGCCAGATCAGCTCGCTCCTGATCGGTCAGTTCCGCCTGCGAACGCGTCAGCGTTTTCTGACCAACCTCAGCCGTCGCCTGAGAAAGTTCCTGCTGATCGCTGGTGAGGCTTCGCAGGTCGGCATTCAGATTTCGCTCGTTCCGCCACTGAGAAAGATCGCTCAACAAATCTTTCAGGCTGCGAATCGCTTCTTTCTGTTTGTTGCTGACGGAAGCCAGCGCGTCCTTGAGTTGATTTCTGCGGCGACTGTCAAGTTGTCCTTCTGAGCTGCTCAGCTTCTGAGCTTCAGTCAGCCTCTGCTCAATAGTTGGAAAGGCATCGGTCCTGAAGAAGTCCAGCTCGCCGACCAGCGAATCAAGCAGCATTTCCGAGGCAGCGTCGTCGACAGAGTTATCTGATCGTTCCTGTGCAATTCTCCGTGCCTCGTTCTGCAGACTGCTGCTTCCCCCTGTCAGGCGAGATTCGACCTGTCGCTGATCCAGCTCGACACGCTTCAGCACGTCTCGATCTTCGCGACGAAGTTCACCGGCTTCTTCGAGCTGCAGCTTTAACTCATTCGTATTCTGATGAGCGGATTCCAGCGCCGACGTTGCTCGTTCAAGACCCAGCAGCAGCGCCGCTTGTCGATCTGTCAGCTCAGCACGCTTTTCATCCTCGCTGACGATGATCAACGTGCGAGGGTTGCTCGTTCCGGAATGCGTCCCGCCGAGGTCGTACCAGTCCGAAGCCTCTGCGTGCACGACGATCTGAGTGCCGGGCAACCAGGCAAACGGGCCAAGATCCCAGACCAGTTCCGGCCGGATCTGCTCCGGTCGATCTTCTGAATCGAACAGTGGCAACCGGCCAGTTTCGCCCGCATTCACTCTGGGCGGTGAATCTTCATCGAGCGACGCCTCGCCATCGGGATTCCTGAGCGAACCGAGTTCGCCGCCTTGCTTCGGGGCCACGATGACTCCATCGACGAATTCCAACTGTCGACCACTTTGTACCGAAGGTTTATACCTCAGCCAGGCCGAGCGAATTCCCAGGTCGTCCCGCACCAGCACGCGGAACGGGACCTTCGCGACAGCGGTGACCAGCATGTCCGTTTGTGGTTCTTCGATGGTGACGTCCGGCACGTTGTCCGCCGCGATCCGCAGGTCGTACCTCGTCGCGTTCGGATTTTCGAACCCCTGCCGATCCTTCAGTACGAGCCACCACGAACCGGTCATCGGTTTGCTCAAGTGAAACTCGCCTGAAACTTCCAGCCCGTCCTGCGAGACTGCCAGCCGTTGCGGAGATTCATCCTTGCGATGCAGCGTTGCGGACTCCAGCGGTTTGTTGACGCGAGCGGTCAATGCCACTCTGGTCCCGACGATCCCCTCGACATGCCCGACCCCTTCGGGCAAGGTCTGGATGGTTCGCCCCGTGTAATCTGGAGGCTGCACGGAAACTCGCAGGCTCTCGATTCTCGGCGGAGGGACGACATCCACCTGCAACGGTACCGTTTCACCGTCGCCGCCTCGCGCCCAGAAGAACAGCGGCCCGGTCGTAACTTGCAGGCTGGCACCGCCGATTTCGCGAGCAGTTCCGTCGCTGTCCCAAAGCGTCGTCTGGCGCATCGGTTCTCGCAGGACTTCTCCGTTGGCTCGCCGTTGGACGAAAGTCAAATCCGCCGGCAACGCTCCCCGCTGATTCTCGACGTACAGCTCCAGCGTTTCGCCCTGCACGACGGTCAGCCCGCCATTCAGACTTGCCGTTAAGGGTCGCAGATCCTGATCGACGAATCGAAGCTCAACATCCCGTGGCCAGGGAGTCGACGAAAACGGAAACAGCAGTCGGTTCATCGCCGTCGCCGCGTCGGCCTGATTGAAGCCCACGACGACAGCCACCAGAACGCACGTCGCAACGGCCCATGTGGCCACTCGCTGAACCGGTCGCGTCTCGATCAGACCGTCGACGCTGATCTGATCAAGCCGCCGCAACGTCTGAGCAATCACCTTTTGCTGAAGCTTCGGCGAACCAATCAATTCGTCCTGGTCGGACTCCAGAAACTGGACGGTGCTCGACAGGCTGTCCTGAAACGCAGGATTCTGCTTTTCAATTCGCGACGCCAGTTCGACGTTTGAAAAATCGGTCGTGAGCGGAATCCATAAAAACCGCCAGCCTACCCAGCCGGATGCCGCAAGAATTCCAAGCCCCAGCAACACGCGAGTGCCGGCTTCATCCAGGTGCCACAGCCAGTCGAGACTGCCAGCGACCAGCGTCGTCAGAAACAGCGTCACGATCAGACAACAGAATCCGTAAACCCACAGCACGTACCGAACGCGTTGTCGCAGCTCTCGCAAACGATCAAACAACTGTTCGGGCATTGGACAGATTCCTCGCTGTTTTCACGATTCGGGAGCGAAACAGACGCCCAAGATACTCGCACCGCGGACGCAGTGGAATCCCCGTCAACGAATGTCGAAGCGGTGGTCGAGGTCTGCGACTCAGAATCGGGCGACGAAATTCATTGCCAGCGAACCCCGAATTGCCAGCAGTTCACCAGGCGACCGAATCGGCCTGCATCAAGATTCTGGTGCATTGCGTAGTCTGAACCTATCGAATGCGAGCTTTCCTGAAGGTCCTGCTGGTATCCTGTCGACGCTCCGTGGGGCGGGACGATTCCAGAACCCTAGAGCGTAACTCCAAAACCGAAGCGCAGGAAAAACGACGTTGTGGAAAGCAGCATGAATCACTCAAGGCTAACAATCATCGTTCTCTCGTTTCTGCTGGCCGCCGCCTCGATCTGCACGGCCGCGCCGCCGCAGCCGGGGGAAGTTTATCGGCAAACAGTTCAACCGTTTCTCAAGACCCATTGCTACCGGTGTCACGACGCCCGCAAAGCTCAGGCTGGTTTCCGGCTGGATCAACTCAGCTCCGATTTCCTGACCGACAGAAACGCTGACCAGTGGAAGGAGGTGGTGGACAAGATCAACCTCGGGGAAATGCCGCCGAAAGAAGAACCTCAACCAACGCCAACCGAGTTCGAACCGGTCGTCCACTGGATCAATGCAAGCCTCCGCGACGTTGAACTCGCCTCAAAGAACGCCGGTGGGCGGATCCCCATGCGACGGTTAAACCGCGTCGAATATGCCAATAGTGTTCGGGACCTGCTGCACATGGATCCGAAGGTGCTTGCTCCGCTGGTTGAGGAACTACCGGGCGACGGCAAAGCAGAAGGATTTGATCGGCTCGGTGTCGCGCTCTTTTTCGATCAGACTCAGATCGAGCGAACGCTCGCCGTGGCGGAACGAATTGCGGCGAGGGCCATCGTCGATGCGCAGCCTCTGCAAGGTTTGCAGCGTTACGAGTTCGAAGAAAACCCGCGCGTGTCAAAATTCCGGACACAGGCGAAAAGCCGGTTCGCAGAGACGCTCGTCGATGTCGGGCCGTCCGGCTTTGAGTTCATCAATGGCGGCGTGCGTTTTGTTCATGGCTACGGCAACCGCCCGAAAGGAAATCCCTGGGGGCGACTCGGTGGAACGACTTTTGACGACGTCATTACTCAGGACGGCTACTACC
>JADHNX010000228.1 GCA_016779365.1 Planctomycetaceae bacterium | reverse complement strand
TCCATTTTCTCGGCGGCGGTTCCGGCTCCGCCTGAGATGATGGCTCCGGCGTGGCCCATGCGTTTACCCGGAGGGGCTGTCTGGCCGGCGATGAATCCGGCGACGGGTTTCGTGACGTGATCCTTGATGTAGTTGGCGGCCTGAATTTCTGCGTCACCGCCGATTTCGCCGATCATCATGATGGCTTCAGTGGATGGATCGTTTTCGAACATTTCCAGCAGGTCGATGAAGTCCGTTCCGATGATCGGGTCTCCGCCGATGCCGATCGCTGTCGACTGGCCGAGGCCCAGGTTGCCGAGCTGCCAGGCGGCTTCGTAGGTCAGTGTGCCGCTCTTGCTGATCAGGCCGACGGGGCCGGATGAGTGAATGTAGCCCGGCATGATGCCGATTTTCGCGACGCCCGGTGTGATGACTCCCGGACAGTTCGGACCGATCAGTCGTGCGTTGGTCTTCGCCAGAAAGTTCATGACTTTGACCATGTCGAGCGTCGGGATGCCTTCGGTGATCGCGACGATCAGCTCGATGCCCGAATCAGCGGCTTCGATGATGGCGTCTCCGCAGAACGGAGGCGGGACGAAGATCATCGTGGCGTTGGCACCGGTTTTCTCGACGGCTTCGGCAACCGAGTTGAAGACGGGGAACTCGTCGACCGTCTGGCCGCCTTTGCCCGGCGTGACTCCACCGACGAAGACGTCGCTGTCCGTGCGGACTTCGCGAGCGTACTCGCGGCACTTCTGAGAGTGAAACAGTCCCGCTTTACCGGTGATGCCCTGGCAGATAACTCGCGTGTCTTTATTGACAAGAATGCTCATGGAAGGCCGACTCGAATTTAACTGAGGTGTAAGGTGGGAGAATGAAAGCGAGCGTCTTAATCAGGCGTTACGCGCTGATTGACGAGACGACTTTCTGAGCGGCGTCGGTCAGGTCGGTCGCCGCGATGATGTCTTTGCCACTTTCGGCGAGCATCGTTCGAGCTTTCTCGACGTTCGTTCCTTCGAGACGAACAACCAGCGGCACGGTGAAGCCGACCTGGTCGTACGCGGCGAGCAGTGCTTCGACGATGACGTCGCACTTCATGATGCCGCCAAAGATGTTGACCAGCACGGCCTTCACGTTGTCGTCAGCCAGAATGATGCGGAAAGCTTCGGTGACCTGTTCAACATTTGCTCCGCCGCCAACGTCAAGGAAGTTGGCAGGTTCGCCGCCGTGGTGCTTGATCAGGTCCATCGTGCTCATGGCCAGCCCGGCTCCGTTGACCAGGCATCCGATGGTACCTTCGAGTTTGACGTAGCTCAGCCCGGCGTCGCCCGCCTTGACTTCAGACTCGTCTTCTTCCGTGAGGTCTCGCAGTTCGAGCAGCTCTTTGTGTCGGAACAGGGCGTTGTCGTCGAAGCCGACTTTGGCATCGAGTGCGACGAATTCGCCAGAAGCCGTTACGACCAGCGGGTTGATTTCGACCTGCGTGCAGTCGTTGTCTGTGAAAAATTTTGCGAGCTTCGGCAGAAACTTCTGAGCACTGCCCGCTGCTGCCGCATCCAGACCCAGTCCGTGAGCGACTTTGCGAACCTGAGCCGCCTGCAGGCCGTACCCGGCATCGACAGAGCAGTTCAGAATTTTCTCCGGCGAGTTGTGAGCGACTTCTTCAATCTCGGTGCCACCCTCGGACGACATGATCAGAACCGGTCCGCCGGCAGCTCGGTCAACAACCACGCCCGCGTACAATTCTTTGGCGATGTCCAGGCCGGCTTCGACCAGCAGCGTGTTGACCTGTTTGCCTTCTTCGCCGGTCTGAATGGTGACCAGCGTGTTGCCCAGCATCAGCTCGGCATTCTTTCGAGCTTCGTCGGCAGACCGGACCAGCACGACGCCCGGTTGATCAGGCTGCTCTTTGAATCGGCCTTTGCCTCGCCCGCCGGCGTGAATCTGAGCTTTGACGACGGCCAGGGTTCCGCCCAGCTTCTCAAACGCCGCCGCTGCTTCGTCGGCAGTTTTGGCGACGATACCGTCCGGAACGGTGACGCCAGCCGCTTTCAGCAGTTCTTTGGCCTGATATTCGTGAATTTTCATCGCGATCTGTCCGCTCGAATAAAGTTGCTGCCACAGTTGGGAAGTTCAGGCTCGGCTCCGCAACCACGAAGTTAGGGGGCGAAATTCCGAGGTCTCAGGCGTGCATCCGCACGCGTCAAACGCCGATCGAGTACCGACCGATCGAAAGCGGCGGCGATGATAGCGGCGACTCGAAACCCTTTCCAGAGTCGCAAAACCTTCCGAATCAACCTCTTAGGCAGAAGGTCTAAGTCGCTTCCGCCGAGTCGTTCCTTCAGGATTTTTGTGGCGTGGATTTAGCCGCAGATCGCCGCTGATAAACGCGGATGACAGACTTGATTTGCGTTTATCTGCGTCGATCTGCGGCCCAGTTTCCTGTCATCAAATTCGGTTTTGGTTCCAGCCAGTTCGGAGAGATTGTGTCTCTGTACACATTCTGAAACCAGACTCTGATTTCTTAACCGAGTGTTGGTAGTCCGTAACGATTGTCCGGAGTGTTGCGGTTGTTCGGTCGTCAGTTGAGGCGGGTTTCGGCGCACGCGACTACTGGCAGATTGCCGTTGAGTATCCCGGCTGACTTTTCCGAATAGATAAAACACATGGCATGCGTAGGACTAAACGTTCCGGCCGTATCGCCGAGTCGCTCGAATTATTGCACAGCGGTCAGCCTGATCAGGACGATTCATCCTCTGGCCGCGATTCCGTTGCGGAATCACCCACCGAGACTGCCAACAGGAGACTGGCCACCATGTTCTTGAGGATTCGCCGGCCACGGATTGCCTCTCTCTGCTTAGGTGCTGTTGTTGCTTCTTTCGGAGCGACTTCCGCCGACGCAGCGACGCCCGTCAACACACCAGCCTCGCTGTTTCCGAGTTCGCAGCCGGAAGCCATCAGGCAGACCGCCGCGACTCTGCAGGAGATTCAGCGGGAAGATCTGCCGAAGTTGATCAACGACGCCGTGTCGATCACGTCTCGACGTTACCTGACGGCGGATGTGCATACTCCGTGGCAGATCATGCACGGGCTGCTGGCTCTCCGTCAGGAATACAAAATCAAAGTCGGTAACGAAAAAGTTTCGGCGCTTAACTGGCTGACGGAACAGCGTTACTACAAAGGTGAGCCGATTGTCGAGCACACTCCGCACGGCGGACGCTTCCACACGTTCACCGAACCTTACGCATTCGAAGGTCACCCGAATCAGTTTCTGGCCATTGCCACGATGTCTGAATTACCCGTCGACTTTGCGTTCAACACGACGGTCGGTGGCCAGGTCACGATTCAGGACATGATCAACCACGCGAAAGCCGACGTGAACGATCGAGAAGAAATCACCTGGACGCTGTGGGCTCTTTCGCGATACCTGCCCGTCGACAGCGAGTGGATCAACGCGGCTGGCGAACCGTGGAGTATCGAACGGCTCGTCCAGATTCAGACCTACGCCAATCCCGACGAGGCGGCCTGCGGCGGAACTCACGGATTGTTCGCGCTGTCGCTGGCTCGGAACTCGTACCTGTCAACCGGCAAACCGCTGCGAGGTATCTGGCTGGAAGCCGACCAGAAAATCAAACGCTTCATTGCGAAGTCGAAGTCGTTGCAGAATGCGGACGGCACGTTCTCGACTGAATATTTCAAAGGCCCCGGCGAAAGCTCAGACTTCGGCAAACGCATCGCGACTTCCGGACACATCCTGGAATTTCTGATGGTCGCCGCTCACGACGATCAGCTTCAGCAGGAGTGGATGCAGAAAGCCATCTTCGCCGTCGCCAACGACCTGGTCGAAAACCGTAAAGAGGCGGCCGACTGCGGACCTCTTTATCACGCTCTGCATGCTTTAGTGCTGTACCGTCAGCGAGCTGGCATTCAGGAAACGACGCCAGACGTTGCCGTGGCAACTCCGCAGAAAACGGATGCGGAAAGCTCGGCTGGTTCGACTGATTCTGCAACGACGCCTTCGGGTGCCAAGCCGGAAATTAAGGCGGCCCCGCCGAAACCTTCGAGGATTGCCGCAGACGATGCGAAACCGATCGACGAGGTGCCTTTCCTGAAAGAAGTCCCGCCAGTCGCCAAACGCGAAACGCCTGGAACTTTGCAGCCGCTCAGCAACGTCGAAGTCGATTCTCCAAAAGACGAACCAGCGACCACCGAACCGACTCGCGATGCTCCGTCGAAATTCGATGACCTGGTCGCCAGGCCGATCGTCCCCGAAAAGAGTGCGGCTGACGATGCCGCTGTCACCGAACCAGTCGAAAACCCATCAGACGAACCGGCAGCGGCTGAAGTCGGAGAATCCAAAACTGGCGACTCGGAGGCAACCCCGGAAGTCACTTACCGGCAGCCGGAAGACAACGCCTACAAAGGCTCCGACGGCGGCCCCGGATCCGAGAACGCTTCTGAAATCCCGCTTCCACCAACGGAAGACTGAGTCGGCTTCTGGCCATCGCCAACCAAAGCTCGCCCGTACAATTTTGTGCGGGCGAGCTTTTTTCGTTTCCTGCTGCTTACGCCGGGTGGCCCAGTCAGAATGGCGTCGCGCAGCCGGGTTGCGATGTCTTGTGCGGAGGTTCAGAATGGCCGATTCCTTCCATCCTGTGTCCCGCCTGCGAGTTCGCACGCCTTCGAACTCACAACCCTCAAGTCGCGAGTCTTCACGATGTTTTTTCCACGAATCTCTATCGCCACTGCCTTTCTGATTTCGGTCCTCGCGGGCTTTTCGACCGCTCAGGATTCCGCACCGTACAATCCGAAAATCGCCGCGGCGTCGAACGAGGGCGAGCGGGCGCTCGACGGGTTTCGACTTCCGGAAGGCATGGTCGGAAGCCTGTTCGCTGCGGAGCCGATGTTGGCGAATCCGGTCGCGTTTGCGATCGACGAAAAGGGTCGCGTCTTCGTCGCCGAAACTTTCCGGCAGAAGCAAGGCGTCGAAGACAACCGCTCGCACATGAACTGGCTGCACGACGATCTCGCTCTGCAAACCGTCGAGCAGCGAGTCGAAATGTTCCGCAAATATCTCGGCGAAAAAGTCTACGACTACACCGCTCATCACGACCGCATCCGGCTGCTGGAAGATTCAGACGGCGACGGCAAGGCTGACAAGTCGACCGTCTTTGCCGATGGCTTCAACGAAATCGAAGACGGCACCGGAGCCGGATTGCTCGCGCGAAACGGCGACGTCTTTTACACCTGCATTCCGAAGTTGTGGAAACTTCGCGACGAAGACGGCGACGGAGTGGCTGACCAGCGAGACGCTCTGCATCACGGATACGGAGTTCGTGTCGCCTTCCGAGGCCACGATATGCACGGTCTCATTATGGGACCGGACGGGCGAGTTTACTTCAGCATCGGAGATCGCGGATACAACGTCGAAACGAAGGAAGGCACACAGCTCGTTCGACCCGACACCGGAGCGGTCTTTCGTTGCGAGCCGGATGGCACGGGCCTCGAAGTCTTCGCTTACGGACTGAGGAATCCGCAGGAACTGGCGTTCGACGATTACGGCAACCTCTTCACCGGTGACAACAATTCAGACAGCGGCGACAAAGCTCGCTGGGTCTACGTCGTCGAAGGCGGCGACACCGGCTGGAGAATGTACTACCAGTATCTGAACGACCGAGGCCCCTGGAACCGCGAAAAACTCTGGCACCCGCAGCACGAAGGCCAGGCGGCGTACATCATCCCGCCGATCGCCAATCTCGGCGATGGTCCGTCGGGCCTCGTTCATTACCCCGGCGTCGGACTGCCCGAGCGGTACAAAGACCATTTCTTCATGTGCGATTTCCGAGGCGGACCGTCCAACAGCGGTATCCGCTCTTTCGCCGTCAAACCCAAAGGTGCCTCGTTCGAGCTGGTCGACTCGCACGAGTTCATCTGGAAAATCCTCGGCACGGACATCGACTTCGGTTACGACGGATCAATCTACATTTCCGACTGGGTCAACGGCTGGGACGGCCTGGGCAAAGGCCGCATCTACAAGTTCTGGAACTCGGAAGCCGCGAAGTCACCAGCGATCGCCCAGGCGATCATGAGCAAAGGCTTTGCTGACCGGTCCAACAAAGAACTCGTCGCCCTGCTCTCCCATCCCGACCGCCGAGTCCGCCAGGAATCCCAGTTCGCCCTTGTTAAAAACGGAGCACTTGACGAACTGATCGAAGTCGCAAAGTCGGGAGAAAACCAGCTCGCCAGGATTCACGGGATTTGGGGACTCGGACAGGTCTGGCGCCAAAACGGCTCGGAGCTGGAATTGCCGCAGTTCCGTAGACTGTTCGAAACCCTGCTTGTATTGCTCACCGATCAGACTGCCGAAATCCGCGCTCAGGCCTGTCGCGCATTGTCTGACGGTCGCCAGCCTGTCCAGTCTGGCGTACCCGAAATCGACCGGCGGGCTACTCCGATTGTTCCAGAAGCATTGGCACTGACGGAGCGGCTTCAGGATGAAAGTCTTCGCGTTCGCTCGCTGGCCGCGATTGCGCTCTCAAAGGTTGTGTCACAGCACGCCATCGAGTTTATCCTGAAGATGCTCGATGAAAACGTGGATCAGGATCCGGTTTTGCGACACGCTGGAGTTCTGGCACTGTCGCGGGTTCCGGGTCAGGAATCTCTAATTAAAGCTTTGGATGGTGCCGGCACTTCAGCGCGCACGGCTCTACTTCTGGCATTGCGTCGAAGAAAGTCGGAAGCCGTTGGGAAGCTGCTGCACGATCCGGAGCCGTTGATTGCTCTCGAAGCGGCGCGGGCAATTCATGATGAAGGGATTGCCGAGGCGTTGCCTCAACTCGCGGCGCTGGCGGATCAGCCGATGCCTTCGGGGGATGACGGGCTGACTGATGCGCTCGTGCGGCGAGTCATGAATGCGAACTTTCGGCTTGGGCAGAAAGAACATGCCGAGCGTGTGATCAAATTCGCAACGAACGCTTCGCTGTCGGAGAGTCTGCGTGTCGAGGCTCTGGAAGAGTTGAAGATGTGGGATGCTCCATCGCCGATTGACCGGGTCTTCGGTGCCTGGCGACCGATCGCTGAAAAACGCGACGCGGACTTTATCAGCGGCCTGCTGAGGTCTCAGCTTGGCGGGATTATCAGCGGCAGCGAGAAGGTTCAGAAGCTGGGCGCGGAACTCGCCGCGAAGTACGGAATTCAGGAAGTCGAATCAGTGCTCGTCGCGGTCGCGGGAGATTCCACAAGAGCTACAGCTTCGCGAGTAGCGGCCATCAAGGCGCTCGACACGCTCGATTCGAAATCGATCGCTGATGTTGCTCAGGCATCGTTGAAAGATGACAGCCCGGATGTTCGCGTGGCCGCTCGTGAGATAGTCGTTCGCCGAAATCCCGATGCGGCTTCAAAAATTCTTGCACAGGCGATTCTCGACGGTACGACGATCGAGCAGCAGGCGGCGATCGCTCAACTGGCAGAACTGAAACGAGCGGACGCCGACACCGTGCTGACCGAATGGCTGAACGTGCTGGTGGAAGGCAACGCTCCGGCGGCCATCCATCTGGACCTGCTGGAAGCGGCGAAAGCTCGCGGCACGGAATCGTTGTTGAAACAGGTCGCGGCGTTCGAGCAGCGACTTGATCCCGCTGATCCTCTGTCGAAATATCGAGTCGCGCTGGAAGGCGGAAACGCGAAGACCGGTGCTGACATTTTCTTCGGTCGCAGCTCAGCATCATGTCGACGTTGTCATTCCGTGCAGAATTCCGGCGGAGCTGTCGGTCCTGATTTGTCGATCATTGGTAAAGAAAAGAAC
>JADHNX010000227.1 GCA_016779365.1 Planctomycetaceae bacterium | reverse complement strand
TTCGGTCGATTTGTCCCTCAACTTCAACAACGTCGCCAATGTTGAACGTCGAGGTCTCCGTCGGCTCTGCCAGTTCAGCGAGAAGCGGGCCGGACTCGTCGGACAGAAAGAGTCGATTCGGTGGAAAGATCGATCGAACGACGGCTCGGAAACGAGCAGGAGCTTCTGCATCGCCACGCATCTCCCGTCGTCCCGTATCGGCAAGCGATCTGAGCTGGACGCCGTTTTTCGGATCGCCGTTGGGTGTCAACTCAATGATCGTTCCTGTTGGCACGTGCATGTCGATGCGGTACGGACGCAGCTTTTCGACACTCATCACAGGAATGCCGCGTGCGCGAACGTGATAATTCCTGAGCGTGTTGACCGGCGGCAAATCTGGCGAGCGAGGTTGTATGACGAAGATGCCGAACTGCTTACCGACGACGTAGATGTAGTAGTTCTTGTCGTCGGCGCCAGCTGAATAGATCGAGCCTTCGATTACTGACCATCGATAAAGCACATCGAGCGAGAACGGCACCGTTTCATCGAGCCTTACCGGTTCAGGGATCGATCCTTCGCCGATTACTTTGCCACCCGTGGCTATCATTAGATTTAATTCTTCACCGAACTCCGTTCGTCCGGTGAGTTCAACCAGTTGCCCGACCTTCAGCTCCGCATCTTTTTCCAGGAATGCTTTGAGAGCGAACTGGTCCTCCTGAATCATTGCCAGTTGCCACTCGCGATTGATAAACGTCACCGTTCCACGAACCCGTACTGTTTCGCGCTTTGCAATGGTGGAACGGTCCATCCGGTTGAACTGTTCGATGGTCACCAGCGGTGGCTTTCCGTCACTCGCCGCAGGCTCGGACGCGGCAGAGCAATGGGAAACGGTAAGCAGAAGGATCACCAGCGCTGACACCGCGAGAGATGCTGCCTCAGCCGAGTTGTAAGCTGGAGTGAAACCGTCGAGTCGTCGTAAAGTCACGCGAATTGCCTTGGCGAAATTTTATCGGTCTGCCGGATCTTCAACGGGCTCTGTCAAGCTGATGGTGCAAGAACGCCGGAGATCGTGTTGAGCAAGTCTGACGTGTTGAAGGGTTTCTGGAAATAGCCGAAAGCGTTGCGTGCGGCTGCTTGCGCTTCAAAGTCTTCGTCACCGTGCCCGGTCATGACGATGGCCGGAATCGAAACTTTGCGCCGACTCAGTTCGCTCAGCAGGTCGAGTCCGTTCATGTCCGGAAGTTGAACGTCGACAAGCAGGCATTGCGGTTGATCGGTGCCAGGCTTCGACAAGCTCGTCAGATAGTCGGCTGCGGTTGCGTAGGTGCGAGCTTCCCAGCCGAAGGCGTCGAGCAGGGCCGTAAGGGATTCTCGAATGCTGGCATCGTCGTCGATGATATGAATCTGCGGTTGCATGATTTGGGCTGTCACAAAGTTTGGCGCATTCTTCACTTGCTGGATGCGCTGTCTGAGAACTTGGCCCGCCAAAAACGCGAAACGACAACCGGTCAATTGCGACGCGCGATTCGATTTTTCAGGGTCGGCTTTAATCGTGCAATCGATAGAGTTGTTCACCCGCTTTGCGAACCAGCAGAATGCCTTCGTCTTCGCGGTTGGCGAAGGATTCGACGTCGATCGTGGCCGGGTCTCGATAACCGAGGTTGATCTGCTGGCAGACTTCCGGCGGAATCTTTGACGCCAGTGTCACCTGAATGCGAGGCTTCTCGACGCCGTCTTCGAACGTGCCGGTTCCGCGAACGTGTGTCGAGTGAGCGAGCACTCCCCACGGGTAATGCTTGAACTGGTCCCACTGTTTCTGGAAGTAGTCTCGAATGTGGTAGCCGATTTCCATGATGTACTTACCGTGCTCAGTTGAGACTTCATCGAGATGCGGCGCGTAGATAATCAGCTCGCCGCCGTGCGCGACGACGGATTCGAGCTTGTACATGCACTTTCCGGCGACCCACAGTTCGTCATACATCAGCGGTGCGCAGGAGAGAACCTGCTTGAAAGGCTTCTCGACTCGTTCAATGTGAACCTGAGCGGAAACATCCGCCGCCGAGTCCCAGGCTGATTCCGGAGTTCCATAAAACAGGTCGTAGATATCGGCCTTGCCGTTCACGACAAAGGTCAGCGCTCGACGCTCGACAGGAATCAACGTCGCCGCTCGGTCAACGACTCGGCGGACAGGCGTGTCTTTAACGCCGATGATTCCGACATTGGTGATCAACGCTCCCAGCCAGTGAAAGAAGTTCAGCAGGTCCGGACCGCTGATGCCGGGGAAGAAGTATTTGTTGCCCCCCGAGAAACCGACGACCTCGTGCGGAAACACCGGGCCGAGCACCAGCAGCGTGTCGTAGTTTCGAATCTTCGCATTGATCTGCACGTTGACGTCGAGCGAAAGCAGCCCGTCGGAGATCTCTTCGACGTCAGCTTTGGTCAGTTCACCGATTGAAGTCAGGGCGTCCGGGTTATCCCATTCGTGATTGAACAGTCCGACGTCGGCGTACTTGCCGGTGCGATCTTCGTTGCTGATGCCGAGCAGTTTCAGAATCGCTGCTTCGGACATTCCGGGATGAGTACCCAGAGCAATCATGACGTCGACTTTTGCGCCGACGCCGGTGAGTTCTCCGTGTACCGCGTCAAAGAGCAACGGTAGCGGAGCTGTGCGGGTCGCATCGGGAACAATCAGCAGAACTTTTTTGTTAGCGAATTCCGAGGTGTCCAGTCGCTCGGAGATTCGCTGTCGAACTTCAGCTTGCGAGAGAGTCTGCATGGTGAGGTGGCTTTTCTGAGTGAGTGGCTTGCTGCCGTCTCGACAGTCTTCTTTTAACAAAGCTTAATTCTATCGCAGAGGTCGCTGAGTGGAAAAACGCAGAGGAATAAAGAGACCTCTCCGTATCTCTGCGAGTCCTCAGCGCACTCTGTGTTCCGTTCTTTCAGAATGTAGTTTGACTCGGAAAAGTTAGGCCGCCGGTCAGTGCCCGGGATTCACGCCGGTCGCGATACTGACTCCGAGGTACGCAAAGTACGCGGCCAGCAGCACGAAGCCAAAATTCCGAGTGAGCTGCGTTCGGCAAACGTAGATGCCGATCCGGAAAACGACGAGCACAAACAGCATCGCCGGGAAGGCCGGCCAGAAGAATGACTGGTCGACGGTTAATCCAGCGGGTGTTACGGCGGCAGCCGCTCCGGCGACAAACAGCGCGTTCAGAATGTCGGCTCCGATGATATTCCCGACGGCCAGGTCACCATGTCCCTTTCTTGCTGCCTGGATCGCGGTGACCAGCTCCGGCAGCGAAGTACCGAACGCAACCAGTGTGGCGGCGATGATTGATTCTGGGACGTTCATTCGACCGGCGACGATGGTCACCGCTGGAATAAGGATGTTGGCCGAGAGGATCACTCCGACCAGAGACAGGATGATCTTGATAATGAGGACTGCCGCTGGAGCGGACGTTTCGCTGTCTTCTTCCTCGTCCCCTTCAGACGCTGCCGAACCGGAACCCCTCGACCACTTGACTGATACCCACAGATAAACGGCCAGCAAAGCCAGACACAGAAAACCAGCCCATTGCGGGAAGTTCCCTTCGGCTCCGTCGGTGTAAGGTGAAAGCGGGGCGGCCCACGGAATTGACAAAAGAACGAGCAAAACTGCGCTGGTCAGTTGAATCCAGCCCTGTCGATTGGCGATCTCCCAGGGAATCGTCAATGGTCGAATCAGACAAGCGACGCCCAGGATCAACCCGGTGTCACAGATGATCGACCCGACGGCATTGCCCATTGCCAGGCCAGGGTTTCCATTGAACGCCGCCGTGACTGAAACGGCAACTTCCGGAGCGGTCGTGCCGAGGCTGACGACGGTGGCTCCGATGACGACTTTCGGAATGCCCGATCGCTCGGAAAGAACGACGGCATAGTCGACGACCAGATCGGCAAACTTGCCCAACGCGACGAGGCTGACCGCAATCACTGCGAGCAGCGTGAGTGTTGAGCGAGGTTCCAGAAATTCCTGGAGAAGTTGTTCCATCAGAAAATGACTTCAGGGTGAGGCTTGCGGGGTGAATGTTGCAGCGTGTTGAATAAAGTGTGCCACTGGCTCTGTCAGTGCCTTCATGTAAATCGGCGTCGGCAGGCACAACGGAACCGGCAGAGCCCGTGACACACGTCGAAATCTGTGATCTCAGGGCCGTCGAGACGCGCTCAACGATTTGTGTGAGTCGCAGTTCACGAGCGGCGGGAACGGTAGTAGCTAATGGCGGTCCAGGCCAGTCAGGCGTTGTTCGACTCGGTCGGCGTTCTGGGCGATGTCGAAAACCGTGCGGCGAATTTCTTCCGGGTCGACGGTCGAGCGAGGATAGGTGTCCACAACGACGAAGTGTTGCTCGCCGTCGATTTGCCGGATTGCCAGGCTGCCGTGCAGCATTTCGGAATTCATCCGCAACGCCTGTTCGAAATAGTCGTGCTGTGCCGGTCCGCAAACGCTGTAAAACAGGAGCAGCCTGTCCCCAAACGCGTGGTCGCTGGGTTCGAGAAAAACCGTTTGTTTGCGGTTGCCCGGCAGAGATCGAACGAGCGTGTAGGTGTCGCCGTGCCTCGTCCAGGTAATTCCCGGCTCGTGCCGGAACGCTTCTATGAGTAAAGATTCGAGGTCGCGTTCCTGGCCGAGCACCGCGTGCAGTAACTGCGACGCTTCGATGGCGTCTTTGGGGCGGTTGCCCGGCGCGGGAGCGGTCATCATCGCAACGCACTCGGCGACTTCCAGCGGGACATCTGAACGCATTCGTCGAACGTTGGGGATGGGTTCGTTGCGGCCTTTCCACCGCAGTTGCTGGATCGATTCGGCCTGGTACGGGAGTCGTCCCGTGAGGGCCAGAAACAAGGTGACTCCCAGAGCGTAGACGTCGCTGGCCGGCGTTGCTTCTTCGCCCTGAAAAAGTTCCGGAGCCATGTAATTCGGTGTGCCGCAAATGCCGTCGGCGATGGGCTTGCCCTTGCTGTTGAGCACGCGTTTGGCGAGGCCAAAGTCGCTGATCTTTGGCTCGCCGCGTTTCGTCAGCATGATATTGTCCGGCTTGACGTCGCGGTGAATGATGTCGTCGCGGTGGGCGGCGGCGAGTCCATCAGCCGTGCGGGCGATGAGCGACAAAGCTCGCGGGATTGTCAACTGGCCTTCGTCGTTGATCAACTGTTGCAACGATCGCCCGGCGATGAACTCCATTTCGAGGAAGTGTTTTCCGTCGACCTGTCCGACCGCGTGGACGGTGACGATATTCGGGTGAACGAGCGCGGCGGCGGATCGACCTTCTTCGACAAATCGGGCGACGTATTCTTCGTCGCAGATCGCTCGGCGCGGAGAGAGCAGTTTCAATGCACAACGACGTTCGAGGTCTTGGTGATGAGCGAGGTAGACTTTGCCCATTCCACCGCTGCCGATCAGCGAGATGCACTGATAAACGTGTAGAGCCTGACCGATCAGCGGATCGTTATCGGCAGCGACTTTGGCGACCTCGCGAAAGCCTTCTTCGCGAGGGTCTCTCGAAACGATGGTTTCGTCGCCGGAAGTGTCGTTAAAGGTGCAGCGGTGGCCGCAGTTGGGGCATTCGTCGTCGTGGGAACCGCACGGGAAGCGTTCATTACAGCCCACACAGAACAGCGTCCACGTTGCTGAAAGGTCGCCATTTGGCAGCTTGTCGGCAGAATTGGAATTCACTCGGAATCTTCCTCAGTTCCTGACAGTGGGACCGAATCCAGACTTCCCTTGTACCGAATCGGCAACATGCCGGATTCGTGCAACTTTGCTCCGGCGTCCGAGCGGAATGCGGGAAGAATGAGTGATCATCTTACTCAATGAATATCACAGTAGCGATTCTGTCCATTCCGGTTTGCCGCAAACGAGTGATTTGAGTCGCGTGTCTGGTTTGTCCTGGCTGATAGAGTCCGCATTCTGCCTGACTGTTCTCACCAGAAGCGGCAGGCTCGACGACGGCCTGATTTCCCAGGAGTGTGTCAAAGCCGGCTTGATTCTCTTGAGCTGGATGAACAACGTGTTGGTAACTTTATTGTTGCCTGTGTTTGCAGCCCGATTTCCTGAAGAGTGAGTGCGAAGCGGACATGCCTGATCAGACGACATCCGACGACAGTCTCGACGCCCGCCTCGCAGAAACATCTGGCGGGTTTCCCAGGATCGAGGATTTACCTGCCGGACCGCTGTCCGTTGAAGCGGCAGATGACGAGCCGGCTCTCGCCGAAACCGACCGGGCAGAGGTCGCGGCGTTTCGCGACAATCTCGAAAGCAATCGAGAATCTGGAAGAGGCCTGGAACGCGCGATTTCGAACGCCGACGATCGCGACGAAGTGTCTCGGCAGTTGCAGATGCAGCGTCGGGGAATGAGCAGTCGGCCACCCGGGCCGGGGATTCCGGAAGCTGTGGGCTGGATGCTGGCGGTTATCGGAATTCATCTGATCGGGATGCTGGTGGCTGTGTTTGCGGTGATGACTTTGCAGATCGTCGACATGACGACCGCTGGAGCGTCGCCATCGCCGGCAAGACTAAAGGCGGCGATCATGGCGTTGCCCGACACGTTCGCGCTTGAGCTGATGACGATCGAGATGCTTGTGTTTCTGGTTGCTGCCGTGGTTGCCACCCGGCTTCGGCTGGGGCCGCGGACGGCTTATCTGATGGGAATTCGCTCGATCGAGATGAATCACGTTCTGCTGATCTGCGCGGTGTCGATCCCGATTTCGCTGATGTGTGGCGGCCTTCACCAGCTGACGCTGGGGGTGTGGAACGAGTTCTTCGCACACCTGCCCGGCATGGGATTTTTTGAGAATCTGAACGTCAACGAGAGTATCAAACCACTGGGGGAAACCGCTCCGATAGGGCTGTTGTTTCTTGTGGTGGCCGTCGCGCCGGCAATCGGGGAAGAGGTCATCTTCCGTGGAATCATTGGCCGAGGACTGGTTGCCCGGCATGGGATACTGGCCGGCGTGATCATGACGTCCGTGCTGTTTGCCGCCGTGCACATTCACCCGGCTCACGTCGTTTCGTTGCTGCCGCTCGCGTTTTTCATCCATCTGGTCTATCTGGCGACGCGAAGCATCCTCGCCCCGATGCTGCTGCATCTGCTCAACAACTCGCTGGCGGTTGTGCTGCTCAAGGTCACCGCGACAGCGCCGGCACTCGCCGAGGCCAGCGAGCCGGACATGCCGGCTTACGTCATGCTGATTTCTGCGGGCATCGTGGGGCTGGTCGGCTGGACCTTGTGGAAGAGTCGCGTCGAATACCGGACCGAGGATGGCGTATTGTGGAGTCCCGGTTACCCGTCGGTCGAGATTCCCCCCGCGTCGACCGGAGCGTCCCTCAGCATGACAGATTGTTCGGACGGGCTTCAACGGGGTTCCATGTGGCTGGCCGGTGCTTATTCGCTGGTCTTTGTTGTGTCGCTTGTGCTGATGCTGACCGGGCATATTTCGGCGTGATGCTGGCGGAACTTTGATCCGGACAGCCTGGTTGAATGAGCCACTTGCCGTCGGTAGAATCCCGCGACTCAAATACTTGAAGGGAATCAGTTTCCGACCGATCGGCGACTGTGATTGCTCGATTAACCGACGGGCAGGTTCGTAACGCAGGCAGCCGCAGAGAGACAACTGGATACTCTCGGCGATAAGGAACGCAGGTTCATGGTGGAGATGGTCCGGCCTGAAGGCCCCGAGCAGCAGCGCGATCTCGTTCACCGTGCTGCGCAGGTGCTGTCCGAGGGAGGGCTGGTTGGTTTGCCGACCGAGAGTAGTTACGTTCTCGC
>JADHNX010000226.1 GCA_016779365.1 Planctomycetaceae bacterium | reverse complement strand
ATATGGCCGACGAAGATAAGTCTTCAAATGAGTCCTTCAATCTGGAAAAGCTGAAGGAACTGATCGAGCTGATGGAAAAGCACGATCTGACCGACGTGCATCTCCGACATGGAGCGGAGCAGTGGCGTTTGCGTCGAGGTCCTCAGGTTGTGGCGGCGGCGCCGACAACTCCTGTCGCGTATGCACAGCCTGCTGCTGCGGCACCAGCCCCCGCTCCCGCAGCAGCGGTTGCAGCGCCCGCTGCCGCTACGCCCGCAAGCAACCTGCTTGAGATCAAGAGCCCAATCGTCGGGACGTATTATTCGTCGCCAACTCCTGAGGATCCGGCGTTTGTGACCGTTGGATCAAAGGTGACGCAGGACACGGTGGTCTGCATCGTTGAAGCTATGAAAGTCTTCAACCAGATCACCGCCGACGTCAGCGGTACTCTTGAAGAGATTCTCGTCGGCAACGGCGACCCGGTTGAGTCGGGACAGGTTTTGTTCCGGGTAAAACCGAACTGAGCTGATCGTGCTCGTGGCGTTCTCAGTCGTCGGTGGTTCGTCCGTTTAATTTATTGATCCAAGCTGAGGAAGACGCCCATACCCGGTTGTTTGTCGATGCTGTTCCGCAGTCTTCCGTTTCGTTCCCGCTAATCCGTTGTTCGAGTCTCGCATGTTTCAGCGCATTCTGGTTGCCAACCGTGGGGAAATTGCCCTGCGAATTATCCGAGCCTGTCGCGAACTCGGCATCGAATCCATCGCGGTTTTCAGCGAAGCGGATCGCGGAGCACACTACCTCGATCTGGCCGACGAGAAGTACTGCATTGGTCCGGCGTTGTCGTCGAAGAGCTACCTCTTCTTCAACAATATCATCGCTGCAGCTGAGATCGGAAACGCTCAGGCGATCCATCCCGGATACGGATTTCTGGCCGAGAACGCCGAATTCGCTCGCATCTGCCGAGAGTGCAATATCGAATTCATTGGTCCTCCACACGAGGCAATGGAAAAGCTAGGCGACAAGGTGGCCGCCCGGCAGATGGCGATGAACGCCAACGTGAATGTCGTACCCGGCAGTGAAGGTCTGATCCAAAACGAAGAAGAAGCGATTCGACTGGCCAGTGAAATCGGTTACCCGGTTCTCATCAAAGCAACAGCGGGCGGCGGTGGAAAAGGGATGCGGGTCGCTCGCGACGAAACAGATCTGAAAGCTGGCCTGAAAGGGGCGGCAACCGAAGCGGAAAAGGCTTTCGGTAACGCTGGAGTTTATCTCGAAAAGTTTGTCGAGAACCCTCGACACATCGAAGTCCAAGTACTGGCCGATCAGCACGGCAACGCTGTTCACGTCTGGGAACGTGAATGTTCGACGCAGCGGAAACATCAGAAGCTGATCGAAGAATCGCCGGCGCCGCGTTTACCGGAAGATGTTCGACAGGATCTCTGCCAGTCAGCCGTTCGACTCATTCAGTCCGCCGGGTATTACAACGCGGGAACGGTCGAGTTCATTGTCGACAAAGACAACAACTTTTACTTCATCGAAGTGAACGCTCGAATTCAGGTCGAACATCCGGTTTCGGAAGAGATCTCCGGGATCGACTTGATCGAGCAGCAGATTCTTGTCGCGGCTGGCGAGAAGCTGAGCTTTACGCAGGACGATGTCGCGCGAAATGGATGTGCGATTGAAGTTCGCATCAACGCAGAAGATCCAAAGCACGACTTCCGTGGAAGCCCTGGCACGATCACGAAGCTGCGAGTCCCCGGTGGTCGCGGAGTTCGTTTCGACTCACACGTCCACGAAGGCTACCGCATCAGCCCGCACTACGATTCAATGATCGGCAAGCTGATTGTCAATCAACCGACTCGTCAGAAGGCGATTGCCTGCATGTTGCGAGCGCTGGACGAGTTTGTGATCGAAGGTGTCAGCACCACCATCCCGCTCATCAAACAGATTCTCAAAGAGCCTGTCTTTGAAGCGGGCGAAGTCGATACTCGCTGGCTTGAACGGGAAATGGACAGAATCCTTCCAAAAGTCGTCTAAGTGGACTTTCTCAGAATTCCATCGAGAGTCGTTGATGCTGATTGTTGGCCCCGAAGCCGCAGACGAAGTTTCTTGCGTTCAGCATTTTCTTCAACTGTGGCTTCGAGTCGAATATCCACCGTGCAGGAATTCTCAGAACAAACGCTGAGGCTGCATCTCGGCCTCAGAAACAAATACGAACCCTACCAAATCAAACCAGAACCTCGGAGTTTTCGATGGCAGAATCTGCCCCACTCTCACACCCCTCTCGATCAGAACACAACTTCAGTAAGGTCGCCATTCTGTTTTCCGGCGGACCGGCTCCGGCAGCCAACGCAGTTATCTCGACCTGCGCTGCGAGTTTCAGAAAGAGCGGCATCGAAGTCATCGGCGTCATGCACGGTTACCGGCACCTGATGGAGTACAGCGAGGATAATCCGCTGCAGGAAGGTCGCGATTTCATCATGCTCAACGACACAACGTTGAAGCGAACCCGCAACCAGCGCGGCATCATCATCGGTACCGCCCGAGCAAACCCAGGCAAGTTGATTCAGGCTCCGACCGATCTTCAGGATGCTGACAAGACGGCTCCGATGAAGACGACTTACGAAGCACTTTGCTCGCTGGGCGCGGACGCGCTGATTTCCATCGGCGGCGACGACACGCTCAAGACTGCAAACAAGTTCAAGCTTTATCAGGACACACTTCCTGAAGGCAGCAAAAAGCTACCAGTCGTCCATATTCCCAAAACAATCGACAACGATTACCACGGCATCGATTTTACCTTTGGATTTTTCACCGCCGTCGACGTGCTCAGCAGCGAACTTCGCAACCTGCTGGCCGACGCTGAAGCAAGCGAGAGTTACTTCGTCGCGGAATGCATGGGACGCAGTGCTGGCTGGCTGGCCTACGGAGCTGCGATTTCCAGTGAAGCCAGCCTTGTGGTCAGTGTCGAAGACATTCAGGGAGGACTGGCCGGCACGGAAGAATGGACCAGCCCGAAAACCGGACAGACTGAAACCCGCAAGATCATGAACATTGACGCTCTTGTGGGACGCATCGTGAAAACGATGCGTGCTCGGGACGCTGCCGGGAAACGATTCGGAACGATCGTCATGGCAGAAGGTCTCGCCGAAATGATGCCGGCCAGCCAGTTGGAAGGCATTCCTCGCGACGATCACGGTCACATTTCGGTGGCTCATGTCGACCTCGGCAAGCAGTTCGCGAAGTTGATCGCTGCCGAGTACAAGGCTCAAACGGGCCAGGCTCGCAAGATTACCGGCCTGCAGCTTGGGTACGAATCCCGTTGTGCTCCTCCGACAGCGTTTGATGTCATGCTGGGTAGCCAGCTTGGTGTCGGCGGATTTCGAGCCATCGTTGAGAATGGTCTGAACGGTGTGATGGTCTCAATCGAAGGCCAGCTTGATCTTCGTTACGTGCCGTTCGAAGAACTCGTCAATCCTGCCGACCTGGTGACCAAGGTTCGATTTATCGAAGCCGGTTGCGACTTCCATCGACTCGCCAGATTCCTCGAAACTTACGTTGATTAGTCATCTGGCAGCAGGCCGGTCTTGCGAATCGTCCTTCTCGCAACCGGCATGACGGCTATACTTCCCGCAGCGGCTGGATGGGTTAGCGCAGCGAGGTCGCAATTGCGGCGTCAATTCGCTCACCCGGTCAGCCGTTGGGCGTTTAGTGACGTATGGAAATACCTTCGTAGTCCATAGTTGCCTGCCTCAGACGCGGCGGGACGGAGCTGATTCCGGACCAGCGGTTCGTGCAGATTTACTCAGGGAAAGAACCTCACTCGATGTCCGATTCCGACCACCGACCAGCGCAGGATCCAAAGCCGAAAAAAGATTCCAAAGGCGGCCAATCCCGGAAGCCGGAGTCTCCTAATTCGAACAGAACCGTTCTCTACCTGCTGATTGTGGCGACGATTTTTCTGGTCTTCTCACCGCTGCTGTTTACGAAGTCTGAAATCAAGACTCTGACTCTCAGTGAGTTTGAAACTGGCCTGGCCGACGGCACCTTCAACAAGACCAACGTCCACAATCTGATGATTGGACGAACGGCGATCACCTTTCAGGATCAACCGCTGCCGAAACCTGAGGGAGCCGTTCCGGAAGTTGAGCCGAAAGGATTCCGAATTCCAATCGCCACTATCGGCGATACATGGCAGGCCCAGATCAAGGAAGAAATCAAGAGCCACGGCATCAGTGTTTCACCCGCCGAGGCTCCGTCTGACTGGCAGTCGTGGGCGTTGCTGATGATCATCGCGGCGCCTTTGATTCTGCTTCTGATCCTGATGATTCGGCGAGTTGGCGGCGCAGGGTCTGCGCTGTCGTTTGGTCGAAGTCGCGGCAAGGTTTACGCACAGGACGATCTCGACACGACGTTCGACGACGTCAAAGGAATCGACGAGGCTGTTGAAGAACTCAAAGAAGTCGTCGAGTTTCTGAAGTCTCCCGGCAAGTATCAGGCTTTGGGCGGTCGCATTCCGAAAGGAGTTCTGCTGGTCGGGCCTCCGGGAACCGGTAAGACGATGCTCGCCAAAGCCGTTGCTGGAGAAGCTGGCGTTCCTTTCGTCAGTCTGTCCGGTTCTGACTTTGTCGAGATGTTTGTTGGCGTGGGAGCCGCTCGAGTTCGAGACATGTTTCAGCAGGCTGCGCAGCGTTCACCGTGCATCATTTTTATCGACGAACTCGACGCGCTCGGCAAAGCCCGCAACGCAGGTATGCCTGGCGGAAACGACGAACGTGAGCAGACCTTGAATGCGTTGCTGGTCGAGATGGATGGTTTCGGTTCAGACCAAAGCGTCATCGTGATGGGAGCGACGAACCGGATCGACGTGCTAGACCAGGCGCTGCTTCGTCCCGGTCGCTTCGATCGGCATGTGCTGGTCGATCGACCTGACATCAAGGGCCGCGAAGCGATCCTCAAAGTTCACATGACGAAGATCAAGATGGATGAGTCGGTCGATCTTCCTCGCATCGCCAAACTGACCGCAGGATTCGTTGGTGCGGACCTGGCAAATCTTGTGAACGAGGCCGCTTTGCTGGCGGCTCGAAGCGACAAGAAGTGCGTGACGCAGAATGAGTTTGAAGAGGGTGTCGACCGTGTTGTCGCCGGGCTGGCAAAACAGACACGCATTATCGATGACGAAGAACGAGAGCGTACGGCCTATCACGAATGTGGCCATGCGCTGACCGCGTGCAGTCTTCCGAATGCCGACCCGGTGCACAAGATTTCGATCATTCCGCGAGGCAGAACTCTGGGATTCATGATGCAGAGTCCCGACTCAGAACGACACAACATGACGAAGTCAGCACTGCTGGCTGAGATCTGCGTGATGCTCGGCGGAACGGCGGCCGAACACGTGATTTACGATGAGCCATCGGTCGGTGCTCAGAACGATCTTCAGCGAGCAACCGACACGGCACGCCGGATGGTCACCGAATGGGGCATGAGCGAAAAGATCGGCAAAGTCCATTACAGCGAGTCCCGCTCGTCGCCATTCCTTGGTGGCCGCACCGCCGAAGAGCCTGCTCACAGTGAAGAGACCATTCGAGAAATTGATCTCGAAGTGAAACGGATCATCGACGCCAGCTACGAACAGACACTCGAAATCATCCAGAGCCGACGGCAGGTTCTTGAGCAGATGACTCGCGAACTTATCGAAGTCGAGACAATGGACGCCGACCATCTGAAAAGGATTCTCGACGAGCATCATCCTGGCGCGCAGATTGTGCCAGGCACGCATCCAAAAGCTGGCACAGCCGAATCAACGACTGAATTAGCGCCAGCGGTCGACGACACTGATGTTGAGAATTCCGGGACAGACAATTAACGCTCGGTGTGTTTCGAGTGTGCAGAAGCGTGTCCTGAAGCACCACCGCATCGTGTAAAGCAATTGATCGTTGCCGAATTATTTCAGAATGTCGGCGACTTCCTGGTGAGTCAGCACGTTCATGACGAGTGGTTGTGACAGGTCTGTCCGAGACTGCTGCCACGTCGCGAGCAAGCCAGACTTCGTTGACACGACATCTACGTAGCGGCTGCAGCCGGTTCCGTACGGGCTGATGAATGCAGGCAGAAATTTCGACAGCCGTTCGATGCGATCGAAGCTGCCGTTCTGAATGTAGGCGACGCCGCCGAGTTCTTCGCACGAGTAACCTCGCGGTCGTTTGACGGCTGTCGAGTGTTCGTCCAGATCCCGCAACGACTCGCCGCCGTCGTAGAAGAACAGGCTCGCGTCGACATCCTTGAACGCGCCCACTTTCGGCACGTCCAGCACGCAGGTGCCGCGAGTCATGGCAACGTCCCAGGTCGTTCCTCGGGGAAAGAAGTCGTACTCCATTTTCTCAAACAGCGGCGTCTGATTGACGTCGCTGGCCGAGTCGCCGCTGGCTGATCGGTAGCCCGTGTTGGAACTCGACCAACTGAACGGGTGACTGCAGAAGAGCAGGTTCAGTTCCCCGCCCGCTCGCTCATAAAGAAACGGGTCTTTGATGTGCAGCCATCTCAAATCGGAACACTCGGCGACAGTTTCTAGTGGTGCGTGCTTCAAACCTTCGAGCGATGAGGCCGCGAGACGTTCAACCGTCCAGACGCCAGTGCCGGGTTTGAGGAAGCCTTCGTAACCTGCGGGGTATCCGATGCCGCTCTTTTCGGTGGAGACGTAAAGTTCGTAACCATTTTCTGTGCGGCGTAACGCGCTGCCTTCAATCGACAGCACGGTTCGGTCGCCGATGTTGAGATCCGGCTTTGAAAAACTGACTGACTTCCCCCAGTTCTTTCCGCCGTCGGTCGACGTGAAAATCGCCAGCTCCAGGCCACGTTCGCCTGCCGCAACTCCGGTTCGCGAATCTCCGTGATTCCGGTACCGACCGACAATGTGGAGGTCGCCGCTGACGTCTTCGATCGTGTTGCCGCCTCCGAACCAGAATCCTGTCGACGCGTGCTGAGCCGGGATGATCACTCTCGCACGATTCTGATCGACCAGAGCGTTCGCGAGATTTGAAAGTCGTTCTTCCAATGCGGATGGCAGCGTAGACATGCGAAGTTATTCCCTGGGCAGGTGTCAGAATTTCAGTCAGAAGATTCAGTCGCTGACGGTGAACACCGGCAGTCGACTCCGAGGTGGAAGTGTCAGATGTTCCCCGTTCCGATTATGACGCGCGTTGTCGCCACGACATTGTTTTACGTGGCTGGCGCTTCTTTACGGAGTGATAGGGCACTCGTATCATGCCGGCTCGGAACAACCCGTCAATTCGTCACTGCTGACGGGTTACGACGAGCGTCGATATGCGGCGGCAAGGTAACCGCAAGGACTCTGGAGAAACAGATATCGAGTAGTTGCGATTTAAGCGGGCACAAACATGCGGGCAAAACATGTCAAAAACACGAACGAGGACTGCGAAAGTCGCGGGGAAGCAATCCCGTAATCCACTCAGCAGAAAAATTTCCAACCGGGAAGCGGTCTGGCTGAATGGTCCGGTTCCGACTGGCTACTGGCTAATTCCTGAGAACCAGCGGCTGTATCTGATCTGGCTGGGGCAGCGGCTGGGCTATCGAAAGATCGATGACTACTACCGGATCAGAACGAGTGATTTCAAAGAGAATCGAGGGAGCGGCGCGCTCCTGCACTGTTGGGGCAGTTCAGCCGTCGCTGCGGTGATGGAAACTTTTCCCGAACACGACTGGTACGAATGGTTGTTTGTGTCGTGCCCGCGGTCGTTCTGGACTGATCCGAAGAATCATCGTCGCTACATGAAATGGCTCGCCGAACAG
>JADHNX010000225.1 GCA_016779365.1 Planctomycetaceae bacterium | reverse complement strand
ACAAGGCCAGGGTTCGATGTCGATGCGGTCAAAGTCGTGCAGCAGGCCGACGGTTTGTCCTCGCTTCACTCTGACGCCGCATTCGACAAGTGGTTCGTAATGGCCGGCAAAGGGAGCGACCGTGAAGCAGTCGCGGTCGACCATTTCCAGCTTGAGCTGCGTGCCGTCTTTGTGGTGAGCAATCGGTTCGATCTTTCCGTGCAGGAGATCGTTGTTGATGGCTGCGGCGAGAACTCCCTGACGACCGTAACGGACGCCTTCCGGATTCACTGCTTTGCCCCAGCCAAGTTCCGTACCCACCGTGATCTTTCCCAGACGCTCAGCTTCGCTGGGCAGGAGTCCCGGTGTGACGTTCTGGTAGACCATCAACGATGGCGTGCCATACCAGCGAGCCGTCTGTTCGATCTTCTCAGCCAGCACCGGATCATCGACGGGGTGATAGTTCGCGCAAATGGAGAACCTGGCCACTTCGCCGCCGGAATGCAGGTCGAGCACGATGTGAACTCTGGGCCAGATGTATTCCCTCACAAAGTCAGCGATGCGGTGAGTGATTCCTGCCAGTGCGGGCGTTTTGCCGGCTCCATCGACGAATGCGCGATTCAGGTTGACTCCATCTTCCTGACGACTTTCGCGAGTGCCTGACAGAAAAGCGGCCGGGTTCAGCACGGGGATCAGAATTATCCGACCACGCACGTCTTTGATGTCGATCTCACGTAGCAGATGTTTCAGAACCATCGGCCCTTCGTATTCGTTGCCGTGGTTGGAACCGAACGCCACCAGCCCTTCGCCGTCTTTTGCCTCTGGTCCGACAAAAACTGTCAGCGGCATCAGGTGGTCGCCCCAGATGCTGTCGTGTTCCAGAGCCAGCCAGTAGTCCCGTCGCCCTGGTGAATCGAGATCAAGACCTTCCGGCCGAACTGTCCTGCGTTCCATGTTTCGTTTCCTGATGAGTGTTCAGAAGTGGGAGCTGCATTACGACGTTGCTGCCGCGTCAGCGAGCTGCCGGCAGGTTTCAGGTTTCATCGGTCAGTCGGTTCGTACAGTCGACCAGTAGCCAGCAGAAGCCGGATGCAAGATACATTGCTGACAGCAGAACGAATAACGGGTTCCAGTCGGTTGTTTTCACTTCGGTTCCGTCAACGACGGACAGAGTTGTGAACCAGTCCAGAATGACTCCAAAGATAATCGGCATCAGCACGCCGCCGATCGTTCCGGCGGTGTTGATCATGCTGAAGACTGTCGCGCTGAAGCGTCCACCGAGATCCGTGCAGGTGCCCCAGGTTGTGGGCTGGCTCCAGTCGCTGAAGAATTTGGCCGCCATCAGCAGCCATGCCGCGGTGACTCCGTCTGACTGGATGACGACCAGTGCCAGCATCGCACAACCAGTCACCTTGCCGACAAAGCCGACGCCGCTGCGAGCCCATCGGCGGTTTCCGGTGCGGCGAATCAGGATGTCATTCAGCCATCCGCCGACGATTCCGCCGAGTGCCCCGCCAAACAGAGGCAGACTGGCCAGCCATCCGGTTTGTTTGATGTCGAAATCGTGAGCCACCAGAAAATAGGTTCCGATCAGCCCCACAAACACAACATCCGATCCGGCGTCGAGAAACTGTTGCACCGTGAAGAACTGCAGGCTTCGATTGCGAAGTGCCTGACGCAGCGGGAGCCCCGTGACTGAATCAGCAGAGCCGGACTGGCTCAACGACCCTTCAGCAATCAGGTGACGTTCTGCCTCGTTGACGCGGGGATCCTGACGCGGCGAATCGCGAAACAACAGAAAGAATGTCACGCACAGGGCGATTCCGATTCCGCCGGTCAGTGTTACCGCCTGTTGCCAGCTGAGTCCGCAATAGCCGATCAGCAGCGTTCCGATAATGATTGGCGACATGGCACCGCCTGCCCGACCAAACGTCGTGGCCACCCAGCCTTGCAGCACGGTTCGTTGAGCGACGGGAAACCACTGCTGGCTGATTTTCGTCAGGGCCGGATAGCAGCCTGCCTGAGTCGCTCCAAACAGCAGCCGCCAGAAACCCAGCAGGAACATGTTTCCCGTGTGAGCAATTCCGGCCACCGCTACAGACCACGCAGCGATCATGCCGGTCAGAATGCGGTGCGGGCCGAAGCGGTCAATCACGATGCCGCTGGGAATCTGTCCGGCAGCGTAGGTGTAATAAAACAGTGAAAACAGGAAGGCGGTTTGAGTGTTCGTGAACGAGAACTCGTCCTGCAGCCTGGGACCGATGATGTTCCAGCTGTACCGATGCAGGTAAAGCAGAAATGACGTTCCGCACGCCAGCGCGAAGATTGTCCAGCGAACATTCGTCGGCGGCGAATTCCCGGCGGTCCTTCTGGAGTCGCTTGTTGTGTCAGCGCTGGACTGGTCCACTCATCATCTTTCTGAGAGTTCGCCCTGGACGACCAGGCGATGGTCCAGGCCGGGATGCTTCATCGGAACTCAGTCCGCTCGGGACAAAAACTGTTCAGTCGCTGGTTATCAATCTCGATTTCCGATCCCGAAGCCTGTCGAATCTCAGTCTGTAGGATCTGCAGGTTTCTTTCACTCGTCAGTTTGCCCCTCAGGGCAGGAGCACGTTGGCGGCTCGTCAATATATCGACACAGGAATATAGGCACAGGGAGTCAGATTTTCGACATACCGGACGTGGGGTGAGAACTGGGGCGAGAAGACCGAGAGCTGGCTCGTCGACCGCCAGGCCGGAACGCGTTCATTGAGTCCACCCGGCGCGAGTTTGTCGAGACATTGCTGAGCACGACGACCTGAGTACGACGAAGAAAATTCACTCGCTTGCGCGGCGGGCTGGTCGGCGGTATGGTTGACGGCGAACCTGTTGCTGGTTGAATGTGAAATGTTGGTTTCGACGTGTCCGGCTTGTCGCCCTTTTGGCTGAGGAACATCTCATGGACGTCACGCAGACTCATGTCGAGAAGGATCTCGCACACGATCGACCGTTGATTTCCTGTCGGTTTGATCCGGCGGGACGGTTTGTTTTTGCCGGAGCCGAGGATTACAGCGTCTGGCGATTCGACATCGAGTCTGGTGCGAAAACAAAACTGGAAGGCGTCGATGCGTGGGTTCGAGGTATGGCGTTTGACAGGAGCGGCTCAATCATCGTCACCGGTGGTTATGACGGACGCCTGATCTGGTGGCCGGTCGCCGATGAAACTCCGAAACCAGTCAGAACCGTCGAGGCACACGCTGGCTGGATTCGAGCGGTGGCGGTCAGCCCTGACGGAACGTTGCTGGCTTCCGTCGGCAACGATCTGATTGTTCGCCTGTGGAATATGGCAGACGGAAAGCTTGTCCGGGAAATGTCCGGGCACGAGTCGCACATTTACAACGTCGCGTTTCATCCCGACGGTAAGCATCTGGCGACAGGCGATCTGATGTGCCACCTCATCGACTGGGACGTTGCCTCGGGCAAGCAACTGAGAACCTGGCAGGCCGAGTCTCTTCAGAAATACGACAAGACATTTATCGCGACGATCGGCGGCTTTCGGGGCATGGCTTTCAGCCCGGATGGAAAATACCTCGCTGGCAGCGGCATCACCAATGTCACCAACGCGTTTGCTGGCGTCGGCAATCCGTCGGTCGTTGTCTTCGACTGGGAAACCGGCAAGCAGCAGATCGAACATCTGACCAAAGCCAAACTGACCGGCGTTGCCTGGGGAGTCGCCTTTCATGCCGACGGGACAAGGATCGGCATCTCAGGCGGAAACAGCGGCGGCTACCTGCTGTTCTTCAAGCCTGAAGACGCCAACGAGTTTCACCAGTTCAAATTGAAAGACACCGCCCGGGATCTCGATCTGGCCTCAGACGGTCTGCGAGTCGCGACTGCTCATTTCAACGGGCATGTCTACGTCTCACGACTGGACGCGAAACAGGCTTAGTGGTCGAGTCAGGTCGGGTTTCGCCTGCCGGAGTCTGAAATGGATTATCGGCCTTGCCTGACTTGTATTTCGTCCGGCGTAGACTGACCTGCCCGAATTCGCCGAGCGCACTCGTCTTCGGGATTCGTTTTGAACTTCCTGGCCTCGACCGTTCGAATTTATAAGGAACGTGTTCAGAATAACTCCCCGAATTGACAATGCAGAAATTAACCACAGAGGCACAGAGAACTCAGAGTTTTCGATGGGAGATGCTTCTCCGTGATCTCTGTGATCTTTGTGGTTAGGAATCTTCACCACGAAACAGGGAAATTATTTCAGACACATTCCTAAGTTATCCCGAACAGGATTTTTCGTGGGCAGGGAAGCCGCCTTGCGATGGCTCGAAGGAATCTCTGGTCTGTTCGGGGCAGAAAAACGAATAGCCTCAGCAGAGTACGTAATCGCATGCCGCAAACGCCGATCTATCTGGATAATCACGCGACGACGCGGTGTGATCCGCGAGTTGTCGAAGCAATGCTGCCTTACTTTTCGGAACTGTTCGGCAACGCGGCAAGCACGAGTCACCAGTTTGGCTGGGAGGCTCGCGACGCAGTCGAACAAGCGCGAGAGCAGGTTGCGGCGTCGATCAAAACCGAATCTCGCAGCGTTGTATTCACGAGCGGCGCGACTGAAGCTTCCAACCTGGCGATCAAGGGAGTGATCCAGCCGCTGCTGCGGACTGCAAACCTGCCGCGGCCTCACGTTGTCACAAGTGCGGTCGAGCATCGCGCGACACTTGACTCCATCAAACGGCTGCAACGAGCGGGCGCCGACGTCACTGTCCTGCCTGTTGACCTGTTCGGTCAGGTGCATCCTCAACAGGTGGCTGATGCGTTGCGCGATGAAACCTCGCTCGTTTCGATCATGCTGGCGAATAATGAAATCGGGACGATCAATCCGATTGCCGAGATCGCAGAAGTCTGCCAGCGCCGAAACGTGCCGTTACATTGCGATGCCGTGCAGGCTGTTGGGCGGATCCCGGTTGATCTTCAGAGTCTGAACGCAGACCTGGTCAGCGTGAGCGCGCACAAGCTCTACGGTCCGAAGGGCGTCGGAGCGTTGATTGTGCAACGCGGAAATCGGCGAGCCCGACCGGAAGCATTACTGGACGGCGGCGGCCACGAGAATGGACTGCGCAGCGGGACTCTGCCGGTGGCATTGATCGTTGGTTTCGGACATGCCTGCCAGCTTGCAGCGGAAGGCATGTCTGAAGAGGTGACGCGAATTGAGCAGTTGCGGGATGAGCTGTGGAAACGGCTCAGTTCGCAGATCGACGGTCTGCATCTCAACGGTCATCCAACGGAACGTCTGCCTGGAAATCTGAATGTCAGTTTCGAAGGTATCGACGGCGACGTTCTGATGAACAGTCTGAAGGAGATTGCGGTCAGTTCCGGTTCGGCCTGCACATCAGCGGAGCCTGAACCAAGTCACGTGTTGAGAGCACTTGGCCGCAGCGATGAGCTGACGCGAGCCAGTTTGAGGTTCGGGATTGGTCGGTTCAACACGCGTGAAGAGATTGTCTTCGCTTCTGATTACGTCATCGAAACGGTGATTCGTCTTCGGAATTCTTCATCGTCGAAACATTGATGAAGACGCGGCTTCCGGCTGTGGTGACTCCCGCAGGCGACGCGGGACGCGCATAATTCCAGTTGGCTACGTCGGACGTCGATAGATGGTCCGTTTTCCAACCACCGTTGAATTGCGAGGAGGCACACATGGCAACCGCAACAGAACAAGCAACGATTGCGACACCGGAAGTTCGCCAGACGAAAATTCTGATCGGGGGCGAGTGGCGAGACGCAGTCAGCGGCAAGACGTTTCAAACGATCAATCCTGCCACGGAAGAGCTGATTGCAGAAGTGGCCGAAGGCGACGAGGCCGACATCGACCTCGCCGTGAAGGCTGCTCGCAAGGCGTTCGAGTCTGGACCGTGGGCCACGATGGACGCTCGTGACCGAGGCCGGTTGATTCATCGACTTGCCGATCTGGTCGAAGAAAACTTCGACGAACTTTCGGCACTGGAAACGCTCGATAACGGAAAACCAATCGCGGACGCTCGCGCAGCGGACTTGCCACTGGTCATCGATTGCCTGCGGTACTACGCCGGCTGGGCCGACAAAATCCAGGGCGACACGATCCCCATCCGCGGCAACTATCTTTGCTACACGCGGCGGGAGCCTCTGGGTGTCTGCGGCCAGATCATTCCGTGGAACTTTCCCATGCTGATGACGGCGTGGAAGTGGGGACCGGCTCTGGCGGCTGGCTGCACGATCGTCATGAAACCGGCGGAGCAGACTCCATTGACCTGTCTTCGCATGGGTGAACTCGCGATGGAAGCGGGCTTCCCTCCCGGAGTCATCAACATCGTGCCAGGTTACGGGCCGACTGCCGGCGCGTCGCTCGTCAAACATCCGGACGTCGACAAAATCGCGTTCACGGGCGAGCACCTGACCGCTCAAAAAATCATGGCCGACGCGGCGATGACTCTGAAACGACTGACGTTCGAACTCGGCGGCAAAAGTCCGAACGTTGTTTTCGCAGATGCAGACATTGACGCGGCAGTAGCCGGGGCGGAATTCGGACTGTTCTTTAATCAGGGACAGTGTTGTTGTGCCGGCAGTCGAGTTTTTGTCGAAGAGTCGATCAAAGAAAAATTTGTCGATCGGATTGTTGAACGAGCAGCTGCTCGAAAAGTCGGTAACCCGTTCGACACGTCAACGATGCAGGGGCCGCAAGTCGACCAGGCTCAGTTCGACAAGATCATGTCGTACATCGAAAAAGGAAAGTCAGGCGGAGCAGCCTGCGTGACCGGCGGCAACCGGGTTGGCGACAAGGGCTACTTCATAGAGCCGACCATTTTCGACAACGTCACTGACGATATGGAAATCGCCGCGAACGAGATCTTCGGTCCGGTCATGAGTATTCTTTCGTTCAAAGATATGGACGAAATTATCGAACGATCCAACTCAACGTTCTACGGTCTGGCCGCAGCCGTCTGGACTCGTGACATCGGTAAGGCTCACAGATACGCGAACGCAGTGAAGGCAGGGACTGTCTGGGTCAACTGCTACGACGTCTTCGACGCCGGCGCTCCGTTCGGCGGTTTCAAGATGAGCGGCATTGGTCGCGAACTCGGAGCAGCCGCCTTGAACAACTACACCGAATTGAAGACGGTGACGGTCAGCCTGGACTGATATATTGTCGTTCGAATTCCGGGCGGTCGACGGTGACCGTCCGGAATCACGTTTGGAAAGTCGAGCACGTACGGACGTGGCGAGCCAGTTTTCAGCAGGCGACTAACCTTTGGTGCTGATCGTAATCAGGACGTCGCCGTACCGCTGCATCGTCAGTTGGTAGCTGTTTGATTCGGCTCCGGTTGATCGTGCATCGAAGGTGCTGCGAGCTTCTTCGCCGTAGGAGACGTTTCCAATACTGAGTCGGCGATTGGCAGATTGCGGAACAAGGTTCACGGCGATTTTGAAGACTTCTCCAGCGTTTTCGACCAGTGTCGAGCTGAGTTCTCCTCCGCTGGCGGCATCCTCAGCGGCCCTTAGAGGCTGACAAAGAACTGATGTCTCAGTGTTTGATTATGCGGTGTTGTTGAGGATTCTGAAGCAGATTGCTGCGAGGGCGAGGTGGTTCCAGGCGTCGATGATTGTGGCATGTCTGTCGTATCGAATTCTCATTCGCCGGAGTCCTTTGATTCAGCTGATGGTTCGCTCGACCACCCATCGCTTTCTTCCGAGTTGGCTGCCGTGTCGTTCTTTGCGACGACGAATCAACGGCGTGATTCCGAGGATTCTCAGAAGGTCACGGGTTCCTTCGCTGTCGTATCCGGCATCGG
>JADHNX010000224.1 GCA_016779365.1 Planctomycetaceae bacterium | reverse complement strand
CGTGGCAGGAAGACAACTGGATCGAGCAGACGCAGATCCTGCTGAATTCGTATCGCCGATTTCTCGGCAAGGAACTGATCGCGCGGGATGGCTCGGACGAGGATCAGTCGCGAGCGCTTTTTGAGGTTCCGTTCGTGGTCGTTTCGCACGGAACCGAGGCTGACCCGATTCTGAATTACGGAAACCAGACGGCGCTCGACCTGTGGGAGATGGAACTTAAAACGCTGCTGCAAACGCCGTCGAGAATGACGGCTGAGCCGGTGCATCGAGACGAGCGTGCTCGACTGCTGGAGCGAACATCGCGCGACGGGTTTGTCGACGATTATCGAGGCATCCGGATTGCCAGTACCGGTCGGCGTTTTTTGATCGAGAAGGCGATCGTCTGGAACCTTGTTAACAACGATGGCGACCGAGTCGGGCAGGCGGCGACGTTTTCGGATTGGGTGTTCCTTGATGAGTGACCAGTCACCGACGAATGATCGCAACCGGCGACCGTCACGCGTCACGACAGACCAGCAGGTTGAAAGCCCGGACTGGGAAGATGCCCTGCAGACTCCCGTTCAGTTTGTGCGAGGCGTCGGTCCGGAACGAGCGGCTCTGCTGGAGAAGCTCGATATCCGAGTGGCACTCGACCTGCTCAACAATGCGCCGCGAGACGTGCTCGACTTAAGCAATGTGAAGACGCCGGCAGAGCTGGAAGAAGGCTTACAGCAAAGCGTCTGCGGGCAGGTCGTCGATACCGAAGCGCGGCTGACCTCGAACGGCAAGACGATGTCAGCCGTGCTGATCCGCAGCGGTCGAGCGTTTGTTCGAGCTGTCTGGTTCAACCAGCCGTGGATCCTGAAGAGGTTCTTTCCGGACAGCGTCGTGCTGTTTTCGGGCAAACCGAAGATGCGATCGGGGCGGTGGGAATTCAGCAACCCTCACACGCAGTGGCTGGAAAACGACGACGCGGCGACTGAGGATGGGCTGCCGGTCGCGGTGATCCCTCGGTACAGCCTGACCGACGGATTGAAGATGTACGAAATCCGACGGGCGGTGAAGGCGGCCGTCGAGGATTACGTCGATCTGGTTCCGGAGTTGCTTTCAAAAGAGTGCCTCGACAAGTGGAAACTGCCCGGCATCCGTGACGCGATTCGGAAACTGCATCTTCCGAAATCGATGGATGAATATCGCGAAGGTTATCGCCGGCTGGTGTTTCAGGATCTGGTGGAGTTTCAACTGGCGATCGAACTGCGTCGTCGAGTCTGGTGGTCCGGCGTTCCGGCTCCAAAGATGCCATGCACGGCAAAGATTGACAGTCGCATTCGCCGGCTTTTCCCGTTCAACATGACGCCCGGACAGAATCAGGCGATCGCCGACATCGTTGCCGACCTGAACGCCGGACGGCCGATGCACCGACTTCTGCAGGCGGATGTTGGCTCTGGAAAAACGGCCATCGCGATGTACGCGATTCTGGTGGCCATCGCGAATGGGCATCAGGCGGCACTGATGACGCCGACCGAGTTGCTGGCGACTCAGCACTGGCAAACGATCGACAAGGCTCTGGCACACAGCCGAGTCAAACGGCGCATGCTGACCGGAAACCTGACGCCGCAGCAGCGGCAAAAAGCTTTGGAAGAAATCAAGTCAGGCGACGTCCAGCTGATCGTCGGAACTCAGGCGTTGATTCAGAAGGGCGTAAAGTTTTCGAACCTCGGCCTGGTCGTCATTGATGAGCAGCACAAGTTTGGCGTCGGACAACGGGCGCAGTTTTCGACCGGCACACAGTCACCGCACGTTCTGGTCATGACCGCGACTCCGATTCCCAGAAGCCTGTGCCTGACCCAGTTCGGCGATCTGGATCTGACGACGATGTCGGACATGCCTCCGGGGCGGCAGGAAGTAAAGACGTACCGGGTCTACAACGCGAACACTCGCAAGCGAGCCTGGAAGTTTGTGCGTGAGCGGCTTCAGGAAGGTCGACAGGTTTACGTGGTGTGTCCGCGAGTCGGCGAAGCGGGAGAGGACGACCCACAGCTTGAACTCTCTTTCGACGAAGAGTTCCCCGAGCTGGCCGAGAAGCCGCAGCCGACTCAGCCGATCGAGGAAGAATTGATCGGCAGCGCGGAAGAGCTGTTTGAAGATCTGCAGAAGAACGAGCTGAAAGGATTCAACGTCGGCATGGTGCATGGTCGGATGAACGCTCAGGCCAAAGCCGACGCGATGGAAGCATTTCGTTCGGGCGAGACTCAGGCGTTGGTCTCGACGACCGTCATCGAAGTCGGCGTCGACGTGTCCAACGCATCGGTCATGGTGATTCAGCAGGCGGAGCGTTTCGGGCTTTCGCAGCTTCATCAGTTGCGAGGGCGGATCGGTCGAGGCAAGCATCAGGGTTTCTGTTTTCTCTTCTCAGACGCCAGCGCGACCGACGTCGTCAAACGGTTGTCGGCCATGGAGAAATACACCGACGGGTTCAAGATCGCCGAGGTCGATTTCGATCTGCGAGGTCCCGGCGACATTCTTGGGTCACGACAGCACGGCGCGCTGCCGTTGCGTTTCGGGCATCTCATCAAAGATCGCAAGCTGGTTGAGGAGACTCGAAAAGCGGCTGTTGAACTGGTCAAGTCCGGACAGTTCGACGGCCCGCTGCTCGCGCCATTGAAGTCAGCCGTGCTGGACCGATTTGCCGAACTGATGGATCTGCCTCGCAGCGGCTGACAGCCGGCATGACCGTGTGACACTGCGCGTACCTGCCTGTCGGTCGTCATTCTGCGAACGAGCCTGCTATTCTGCTTCTCGGCGAAATTCACAACTCTGGCGGAAACGACGATGGCAAAGCTTGACACACTTGGAATCACGGTGCTCGGCGACTTCATACTCAGCGAAGGCGTCGAGTCGATCATCGAAAACCTGCTGCGGATCGGCACGACGGCTGTCGCCGTTAACCCGACTGTCACTGCACCGGCTGATGAGAACACCGGCAGCTTTCAACCACCGATCGACGCTGGCAGCAGTCCCCGAGTTTTCGACAGGCCGCTGTGGGGAAAGCATTCGCTGTGGGTTCGCGGCGGAGTCAGCTACCGGCCTCGTGAGGCGTTTTACAAGGACTCAGCGTACAAGCCTCGAGAAACGAACGACCTGACCGAGCAACACGGCTCACTCATCGGACACTTCATTGATCGCGCTGTCGAATCCGGGATGAAGGTTTACTTTCAGATCGGAGCGGTTCAGCCGTCAGGGCTGCGTGACGAAGACCGACCTCGATTGCCGGACGGAACAATCCCGCCGAACCGGATGGCGGATACAGGAAGTCTCGCCAGCGAAGCCGTGCGGTCTTACAACCGAGCGTACATCCGCGATCTGCTGGAAGAATACCCCAGCGTGACCGGCTTTCGTCCGGACTGGCCGGAGTACCCGTGTTACACACTGGGCGAAGTGTTTCAGGATTTTGGCGAACACGTGGCGAAGTGGGCGGCGAGTCGCGACTTCGATTTCGAATCGATCCGGCTCGAAGCCGAAATGTTCTGGAACCTGTTGCACGGTCAGTCGAGCTGGCGATGTCTGAGCAGTTCTGACTTCGATCGCCACTGGACGGTGTCGGGCGACCTGCCAAAGTGGCTTCAGGAATGGCGACGTCTGAAGGCGGCGATTTCGGTCGATTGTCTGCAACACTGGCGGGATGCGATCAACGACGCCGGCGGCGAAGACAAAGAGCTTTCCGCCAACGCGTTCATGCCGACCTACTCGACAGTAACCGGCTTCGACTTCGCCGGCGCCGCGAAAATCTGCGATGCCGTTTCGCCGAAGCTTTACACCATGCACTGGTCATTGATGGTCAAGTTCTGGGCAGAGCCGATTCTGAAAGCGAATCCTCAGTTAAGCGAAGAGTCGGTTGTTCGGGCCATCGTACGGATCATGGAAATTGACGACGACGGGACTGGCGGCGGTTGCGTTTCTGGCTACGGCTACCCCGCTCCCGACGAGCCGCACCCGATCGCCAGCGGGCCGCAGTCCCGGAAGCTAAAAGACGTTGCTGCGGAAGTGGCCGGGACGTGCTCGGTGACGCCGCTTGTTCACGGCTACGGGCCGCTTGATGACTTCACTCGTCGACTGGAACTGGTCGCCGACTGCGAGGCCGTTTCAGGTTTGTGGATCAATCGGTACGGCTATCTGAGCGACGAAAAGCTTGACGCGATTCGTACGGCGGTAAGCCGATGATCTGCGGTTTCGCCCTGCCTGACACTGCCTCAGGCCGCACGCGGTCGGGGATCAGGATTGCCGCTTTAGTTATTCCCGCTCTCATTTTTCTGAGCGTCAGCGTCTGGTCACCGCTGCTTGCTGACGAGAGCGAAGCCGAGCAGTCTACGGATTCACGAAGCCCGCTGCAGTCAGTTCACGTCACCACGCACGGAGTCGGTCGGTATCAACCGGGACGGTGGGGAACGCTGGCGATCGAGGCAGCTAATCGAGGAAATGAAGCCGCCACGATTGAAGCGGCGGCGTGGATCGGTCGCCAGGCAAACGATCAGGTTGGACGTTCAGTCTGGTTGCCGGCGGAAGCTCGCCGCACATCATGGATGCCCGTTGTTGTTCCTTCGGACTCGTCTGTTGATGAAGACCCCATGCTGCAATGGATGGTCGTGCGGAGATCCGGTGAGGGTGAAGTCTTTTCCACGGGCAGGAATCAGGATCGAATCGAAACTCGTCAACTGATTGAGCCACGAGAGAACATCGTCTTTACCGTGATCACCGATGACGACTCGCGACATCTGGCGAAGTTGGATTTGCTCAGACGCTTGATGGAGAAGACTCAGTCGCAAGTAACCGTGCTTACGATGAGTGATGCACATTTGCCGGTGATTCCCGAAGCACTGGACGCCGTGCGCGTACTTGTGGTCATGGGCGACATCCTTGCTCAGAATGCCGCCGCCACCGAATCCGTGCAGGACTGGGTTCGACTCGGAGGCACCCTGTGGCTGATGCTCGACTCAATGAACCATGAATCTGCTCAGACGATCTGCGGCGGCGAGCTTCGCTTTACCGAGATTGATCGAGTGTCGCTGACATCGTATTCGCTGCTTGCCGACACAAGCGCCGTGAAGCGTGTTGCTGACGAGGTTGGGCTGGAACGCCCGGTTCAACTGGTGCGAGTTTTTTCCGAATCGGGCAGCGTTTCTGCAACGGCAGATGGATGGCCCGCGGTCGTAAAGTCTGAGTTTGGACAGGGGCGGATTGTTGCGTCGATGCTGGGACTCGATGGCTTCTTCGTGCCGACAAGTAATCTCTTGCCGGACAGGATCGAAAGCCAGAATCGACAGATATGGGTGACCACGGCGGGGCAGGATCTGCTCTCAGAATTTGGTCGGGCCGGATCGGGCTCGCCACTTCAAACCGAGACAATGAAAGAATACGTCACGTCGCGAATCGGTTATCAGCTGCCGAACCGATCAACCGGCGCCGCAGTGCTGATCGTGTTCTGCGTGTCGCTGATTCTTGTATGTGGCATCGTTCACCGCATGCAGAAGCCGGCCCTCCTGTTGCCAGGTATCGGACTTCTTGCGGTGCTGTCGATCCTGGCTTTTCTGCAAATAGCCGCTTCAGTACAAACGACGGACTCAGCGGCGACCATTCAGATTGTCGAAGCAACCGGCACGCAGGACCGACTTCAAGTCACTGGCGTTACGGCGTTTCATTCTCAAGGCACGACACGGCCACAGATTGAATCAACGAACGGCGGTATGCTGAGGTTCGAGCATGCTGTCAGTTCAGGCTCGCCGGTTCGATCGCTCTGGTCGGATCAGAATATCTGGAAGTTGCAGAACGCGGAATTTGCGGCGGGAGTCCGAATGGCCAGGTTTCGCCAGACGGTGCCCATTCAGCAGCCGGTAATTGCCAAAGGGACGTTTGACGAAAACGGGTTCCGAGGCTGGCTGACCGGCAACCTGTCCAGCAACTGGAGCGACGCCATTGTCGCTGGGCAATCGAGAGTTGCACTGCCGGTTGCGATCGACGCGGCGGGCGAAATTGCACCGGCCCATCGTTCGCTTCCGCCGGGGCAGTACCTCGACTCGGCATTATTGAACGCAGAGCAATCGCGACGGCAGACGATTTACCGGAACATGTTCGACGCGTCGCAGCGGAGCCGGATTTATCCAGCGAGGCCAGCTCTGTTTGCCTGGAGTGCCCCGTTGAAACTACAGACAGGCCGCGTCGACAGCGACGACCACAGCCAGGCCGGGGCGATGCTGGCAGCCATTCCGGTCGCGATCGAACGTCCCGATGCTGGTATGCGCGTGCGAATCCCCGCGACGTTTCTGCCTTACCGATCCGTGAAAAACAGCTCGATGAAATTTGGATTCGCTCCAAACTTCAGCAACACTCGCCGAACCTGGACAGCCAACACAAACACGACAGCATCGACAGCGCTGCTGCGGTTCGAGATCCCCCCAGAGCTTTTGCCGCTGGCCGTTGATGGTGCCAGGTTAACGCTCAACATTTCCGCGCCGCTTCGAGTGGTTGAGATCTCAGCGGGCCGTCTGAATTCGCTTTCGCACGTCTGGTCCAGAAACAGCCCGGTCGGCACGTTTCAAATTCCGTTTCCAGATGACGCGTCGCGACAACACGAAAGCGACGGAGGGTTTCACGTCGTTCTGAAAGTCGGCGCCGTTCAACTGGACGAACTTGACGCAACAGAGGCGGGCACGCAGGACCGCAACTGGCAAATTCAGTGGATGCAACTCGAAATCGAAGGTCTCATTCAGTGACTGATAAAAACGTTTCCAAAGTCGACGATCCGGTCGTCGACATCAGAAGCCTCACCAAAAGGTACGGCGAGTTCACCGCGTTGAACTCGCTGTCGTTGACGGTGAACCGAGGCTCGATTCTTGGATTTATCGGTCATAACGGAGCCGGCAAGACAACGGCTATCCGCATTCTTGTCGGACAGGCTCGACCGACATCCGGCACTGCAACGATCGCCGGAGCCGACTGCGTGCGTGACGCTCGTCAGGTCAAGCAACTGGTTGGCTACATGCCTGACAAGTTTGGCTCGTACGACAACATGCGCGTGCGGGAGTATCTCGACTTCTTCGGAGCGGCTTTTGGAATCCGTCGTAAAGATCGAACGAAGCGAATCGACGAGGTGCTCGACATCACCGGCTCACGGTACATGCAGGACCGCTTTGTAGAAGCACTCAGCCACGGCATGCAGCAGCGAATCGGGATCGCCCGAACTCTGTTGCATGATCCTGAGGTCTTGATTCTTGATGAGCCGGCCAACGGCCTGGACCCGCAGGCCCGCATCGAGATGCGCGAGCTACTGCTGAGATTGTCGGATCTGGGAAAGACTTTGATCGTCACCAGCCACATTCTGCCCGAGCTTTCTCACATCTGCGACCGCGTCGCCATTCTGCACCAGGGGCAACTCAAAGCGTTCGGGACGCTCGATGAAGTCACTCGTCAGGTTCAGCAGTCGCGGATGATCGAAGTACAGGTTGCCGGGCACGAGCAGTTGCCTCTCGCCGAATCCGTCCTGAAAGAATCGATTACCGATGTGACTGACATTGTTGCCTCGCCCGCAGAATCCGTGTTGCGGTTCCGTTCGGCTCAGATTGATTCCGAACTTGGCGCGACGCTGAAGCGACTGATCGAGGCCAGCGTCCAGGTGATTCAGTTTCGCGAGGTCGCCGGAAATCTCGAAGAGGCGTTCCTGTCAGTAACTCGTGAGGGAAGCACAGAGCCCGAGCCGCTGGCCTCTGCGGTCAACGCGGAGGGCGAGCAGTGATCGGTCGACCTGTCATACAACGGGA
>JADHNX010000223.1 GCA_016779365.1 Planctomycetaceae bacterium | reverse complement strand
ATCTGCTCGTAGAGTGCTTGTTGTTCGATGAAGGGAAGAATGGAAATGAGCCAGCTCAATCGGTCGTCCACTTCTTCTGCCGAATCCACAACAGTGCCGGTCGGGACTTGACGATACACATCATGGTAATTGTGCATGGCCAGGAGCAGTTGCTTCAGGTTGTTTTTCGATTGAGCTCGACGCGCTGCCATGCGAGCCTGCTGAACGGCGGGCAGCAGCAACGCGACCATCACACCGACTGATCCGACGCTGCCGATTCCGCCGACATCACCTCCAAACGGAAGTGAAGGCAGCGATCCTCGGGAAATCCAGCGGAAGCCCTTTTCCGTCGACTCACTGACCAGAACGTTGGGAAACAGCGGGCGAACGACCAGTTCTGATGGCGGGACATCGGCCAGCTTGACAGGCAGTTCCAGATCGGGCGGGAACATGCCCGAGTTCCGCAAGCCAGCCTGAGCCCCTGAGAAGAGCAGCGGGGCATAGCCCATCAACGCCCGGTAAATTCGTCTTGGGTTACTGACCGTGATCGAGGTGAACTCTTTCGGCATTGCGTCCATCGCGACTTGAAGTTCTGCCGACGGCACGAAGTGTTCGAGCTTGCCATCGATGCGAAGAAGAGCTGCCTCGGCAGTTTGAGGCATCAGTCCAACGATCAACCAGTTTTCGTCGACGACCAATCCCCCGAATTCAACACCTTCAACCTCGAAGGTGATGATTTGCCGGTCGTACTTCTCGCTGCGAACGACGGAGAATTCGCCGCCGGCTGCCGCTTCAGCCATCAGCAGTACATGGTCCAGCGTTCGCTTCAGTTTCTGCGCATCTTTGACTTCAGTGACGATGGCGACACCGCCAAAGCCGAAAAAGTCCTGGCTGCTGTCCATGTAAAACGTTGTGACATTGCCGAGAGTGTCGAACAGGTCTTTCTTCGGATCGAAGCCGATGATCTGAGGAGCGGCTTCGATGCCCTGCTCAATCTGTCGGGCAATTTCTGGTGGCCCCAGCTTTGCCGCGTCGCGGACCATTGCCAGCAGGTCATCGTAAAACTTTGACAGGCTGAAGCTGGCCGCTGCGAACGTGGTCGTGTCTGCTGGCAGCGGAGGAAGTCGATCGAAAGTGATCGTTTCATGATCGCCCAGCGCCAGCAGCCCTCGCTTGGGTCCATCAACCTGCAGCACGGTTTCGCTCCACAGAGCTTTCCCTTTGTATCCGCTTTGTGAAACGGCAGCTCCGACGTTGTCGAGTCCGACGACTTTCGCAATATCGTTAACGGTAAACGGCTGCCCGTCCGGCTTCTGCATCGGAACAGGGATGGGCATTGGCCCGAAGGTGTCTCGAAGTTTTCCCAGGTCAAGCCACGATAGACCTGTCATTTCGAAGTCGACAGACCCTGGCCCGAACTCTTTCCACAGTGGGTTCGTGGTGATGTTCGGTGCTTCGCCACTGGCCACAGCGACGGCAGTTGGCAGAGCGTTCATTCCGGCAGCGACCATCAGGTGCTCGCCTTCGACCCACCAGCCGACTTCGATACCAGGCGAATCTGGAATGATGAACGTGCTGATCTGTCTCCCGTCGATCTCCTGAGAATCGACTTTGATGTGTCCGTTTCGCGGTATCAATTGACCGAGTGGTTCTGCAAACCGACCCGCTTGTGGGAAGACGGCAACCGAATACGGCATCGGCATCGGTGGACCATTCGGCCCGGGAGCAGCCAGGGCAACGGACAGGCGGACGCCGTGATCCTTCACATGGTTGAATGCCTGTCCGGCAGGGCCATCCAGAATTCCGCCAGCGGGGCCGGCCTGAGCAGCAAGCCCGCTGAAAGCCTTCTCGAGCAGCGGTATCAGACCGGATTCGTACAGGGCTTCGTGAGCGGCAGTCTCTGAAAATGCCTGAGCATGAGCCTTCGTCCCGTCCCACCGAACCAATAACAGCGTGTCTTTCGGAATGAGCTGATCGGGAGATTGAGTCGCCCGGTTCTGCGCCCGACTGGGGGACAAAGCAAACGCTGCAAGCAAGCAGCTCCCCAGGAGAGTACCCCACATCAGCCGTGACATCTTTGGTGACATTGTTAGCTCCATTGTTTCAGAATGCTCGAAGTTCATCTGAACGCCGACTGCGGAAGTATGTCACAGCCGCGACGATTCGCAATCCCCGCCGGCGGGACGCTGGTCTAATTGTTCGATGACGTTTCGCGAAAAAACTGCCTCTACGGGCTTGGAATAATATTTCCCAATCAATGATCAGTATTGTGACAGCGAGATCCCAAAGGCAGACTGTCCATTCTTACGGTTGAAGTTCTTCGAAACCAGAAATTGGAAGCGGTCTCATGCACAATCATCAGCTGACGGAAGTTTATGCCGCTCGAGATGAAATCGATGCCACGCTGGTCCAGTCGATGCTTGCCGAATCTAACATCGGAGCACGCGTGGTCGGTGGCCAGATCATGGGAGCCATTGGTGAAGTGCCGGCTGGTTTGCCGTCGGCGCCTCGTGTCTGGGTTTCGGATCAGGATGCCAAAGCTGCCTTCGCTCTCATTCGCGAGATGGAAGAAAAACGTCGTGAATCCTGGGTTCGAAGAGAGAATTCAGAACAGCCGAATGATCAGGTGAGTAGAGCTTCACTTCGTAAGCAGGTTGCGACTGTTGCCGCGCTCGGAGCTGCAGCCGTATTCGGGGCCGCCGCCGTCAGAGTGTTTCCGGGCGTGTCTGCCGGGAAGTCAGACGAGCAACCGGTAGGCGCCGGTGAAGTGTGGGAATGCTCAAATTGCCATGAGGAAGTGACGGTTGATTTTGAAATCTGCTGGAATTGCCAACAGCCTCGATTCAGTGACGACGCGAATGCTGACGATGCGAAACTCTGCGACTGATCAGTCGAGCCGTGGCGGCATTGCTTTGTGAAAGTCCGTCACTGTCTGAAAACGATTGGCGATTTCAATCAGGCGGTTTTCGCTGAACGCTCGGCCTGCCAGTTGCAGCCCGGTCGGCAGGCCGCCTTCGCCCAGACCATTTGGAATTGACAGGGCAGGAATTCCCGTCGCCGCGCCGGCGCCTCCGAGATCGGTAATCTGTGGCGAATAAAATCCTCGACGATGTTCGCCCCACGGTTGGTCGTTCGGGTAAGCAGTCGTGGCCAGCGTCGGAGTGACTACCGCGTCGAACGGTTGCAGAAATTCGTCAATCGCTCGTTGCATCTTAGATCGGATCCGCATCGCGTTGATGTAGTCCTTCGCCGGGATGACCATCGACGAGTGAATGCCCCAGTGGTCTTCCTCGGCCGTCATTTCCCAGATGTCGCCGGTCGTGATCAGACCTTCAAAGGCAGCGGCCGATTCGCAACTAATTAGAGTCGACGCGACAGCCGCCCACGGAAAATCCGGCAGCTCGACTTCTTCGATCTCGCAGAAGTTTCGCAGCACGTTCAGCGACGCTTCGTAGTTCGACCGAACTTCCGGTTGGACATTCTTCGCGGAGTCTTTCAGCGATGCGAGTCTGTATCGCGTCGAAGATTTCCGCTCGTCCGAACTTTTCCCAGACGAGTATTCATAAGGGCGATCGACGCACGATTCGTCGGCGGGATCAGCACCCGCGATTGCGTTCAGTACGATCCCGCAGTCGTCGGCGGTTCGGCACATCGGACCGAGTTTGTCGACGGTCCACGCCAGAGCCATCGCGCCGTGCCGACTGACTCGACCATAGGTTGGCCGCAAACCATTGATTCCGCAGAACGCTGCTGGAGTCATGATCGAGCCCCAGGTTTCGGAGCCAATTGCAAACGGAACAAGCCCACCACCAACCGCTGATCCAGGTCCGGACGACGAACCGCCTGCCCAGCGAGACGTGTCCCAGGGATTCAGTCCCGGTCCGGTAAACGAGGCGTTGGCCTGGCGGTAACCAAGTCCGCCGGCAATTTCGACCATCGCCAGCTTGCCGATCAACACCGCGCCGGCTTCTCGAAGTCGCGCGACGACAGTTGAATCCTCATCGATTATCCGGTCACGAAAGGGAGCCGCTCCCCAGGAAGTAGCGACGCCTTTCGTCGTCATCAGATCTTTCACACCGTACGGAATTCCGTGGAGTAACCCCCGGTCGCGGCCAGCCTGCAACTCCTGATCGGCCTGTGTCGCCTGCTGAATTGCCAGTTCCTGCGTGACCGTCGCCACGGCGTTCAACTTTGCCCCGACCGTCTTCAGTCGTTCCAGGAAAAACTCAGCCAGCTCCACGCAGGAGAAATCTCCAGCGCGAAGAGACTTTGCCAGTTCTCGCACGGAAGCAAAAGCAGCGGCTTGCGGAATCTCGGGCACAGTTTCAACTCACTGGTTTACAGGCAGATCGACCACCGTTCGAGACTGAATCTGACTGAGCATCGCGGGGAATGGCAAGCGAAGCACCGACATACCATCAGCCAGTCGTCAGCCGTTGAGGCCGAAGGCGGTGCGGAGTTCGGCGATGACGGGCGCGGGCATCGCGGAGACTTCGCCGATGGCTCGCGCGTTGATGACGGCTTCGGCGGTAGATTCGAGGACTTCCAGGCGGTCGAACGTGTCGAGCACGCTGGAGCCGGTTACCAGAACGCCGTCGTTTTCAAGAATCGCTGCGGGCGACGCGGCGGAGACCGAGTCGGCGATGCTGCCGTCGTTTCTGTATTGAACTCCGTAAGGCACGCGTTCGACGTCGCGCAGAAAGACGTAGCTTTCGGGAATCGTGCGAGCGTCAAACGCGGAATCGGTCACGCTGAACGCCGTCGCGTTGACCGGGTGAGCGAACGCGATCGCCTGAACGTGAGAGTGCTTCTGGTAGATCGCCTGGTGAGCGAAGACGGCTCGGCTGGCCTTCTTACCGACTTCGCGACGGTCGCCGTCGACCAGAACCAGGTCGTCGATATTCAGACTTTCGCGATCCTGCTGCGTCGGAGTGATCACGAACGAGTCATCGCTCAGCCGAGCCGAGAAGCTCCCCTCCGTGCTGATCAGCAATCGCTGCCGACATCCTCGCCGGATGAATTCGCAAAGTTGCCGTCGCAGCTCCATTTCCTGTGACGACGCGTCTTTCGGTTTGTGAGATTTCAGAGCGACGCTGCGACCGAGTGCCTCATCGAGCTGCTGATCAGTCAGGTATCGAACCGTTCCAAGCTGACTGCCCTTGATGATTGTTTTGGCCGCGAACTCGAACGCTTCGAACCGTTGAAACGCGTGAGACAACGATTCTCCACCGACGACAACTCCGTGATTTTCCAGGATCACGCTGTCGCAGCCGACGGTGAAACTTTCGGCGATCTTACTTCCAAGCTGCTCGCTGCCCGGCAACGCGTAGGGGGCGAAACCCGTTTTCCCACAAACGGAATGAGCCTGATGAAACAGTCGAGTGTCCGGTGTCTTTCCGCAAATGCTGAAAGCAACCAGCGCGACCGGATGAGCATGCACGATCGCCTGCAGGTCGGGCCGCGCCTCGTAGATTGACTTATGAAAAGGGAACTCTGACGAGGGGCGATGAGGGCCTTCGACCGAGCCGTCCGGCTTCACGCAGACAATGTCGTTGCGTGTGAGGTTTCCTTTGTCGACTCGCGCGGGGGAAATCCAGATGTTGCCGGACTCATCTCGAATCGAAAGATTGCCGCCGGAAGTCGTCGTCATGCGGTACCGGTAAATCCGGTCCATCGTCTGCATGATCTGGTCGCGTGGGTGAGTCAGTTGTCTGGTCATGTGGTTATTCCGGGATGGCAGTTGCGAAGTTCGACTCGACCGGTTCATGCCGTCTCGTCAGCCTTCAGTACAAACCGTTCAAAGTCCGCCAGCTCGACCCGGCTTCCGACCACAAGCGGTGTGCGTTGATGAATACTCGTTGGCTGGATGTCGAGAATTCGCCGCTCGCCGTCGATGGCCATGCCGCCCGCCTGTTCGGCGAGAAAAGCAATCGGGTTGGCCTCGTAGAGCAGTCGCAGCTTGCCTTCCGGATTGGATTCAGTCGGCGGGTAAAGAAAGACGCCGCCTTTGAGCAAGGTGCGATGAAAGTCGGCTACCATCGACCCGATATATCGCGACGCGTATTTGTGTCCGAGGACGCCGCTGCGCAGCCGATCAATGTACTCACTATAGCGGGGAGGAAACGTGTCGCGGTAAGCCTCGTTGACTGAGTAGTACGGCCCCTGTGCAGGCATCCGCATGTTGGGATGACTCAGAATATAGGCGCCGAGTGACGGGTCGAGCGTGAATCCGTGAACTCCGTTGCCGACGCTGTAAACCAGGATCGTCGATGACCCGTAGACAACGTACCCGGCAGCGACCTGCTTGCTGCCTGGTTGAAGTACCCAGTGTTCGGAATCGTCCAGCGACACGCCACTCGGGCGTCTCAGGATTGAAAACGTCGTGCCAACACTCACGTTCACATCGATATTTGAGGAACCGTCCAGCGGGTCGAAGACCACCGCATAGTTCGCGTCTTTTGACCCCTTGTGAACGATCATCGGATTTTCATTTTCTTCCGATGCGAGAATTCCAACGCTGTCACGCAGTCCGAGAAAATGAATCAGTACTTCGTTGGAGTAAACGTCCAGCTTTTGCTGCCGTTCACCCTGCACGTTGGTGGCGCCGTGTTCTCCGAGAATGTCCGTCAGCCCCGCCCGGCGAACCTTGTCCTGAATCATCTTCGTGGCCATCGTGATGCCGGACAGCAACGACGAGAACTCGCCCGATGATTCTGGAAAACGCTTCTGCTCTTCGAGAATGTGTTGCTGGGCAGTGAGGAAGGGGACGGTAGCGGGAGAGTCCGACATCGATTTACCGGCTTTCGATTTCTTAATGCTGGCTTGAACTTTTATGCTGGCTGGAATTTTCCTGAAAGTTGGCAATCAGGCAGCGAGGATCGGATTTCTAACAGAAGCCGACGAACCGCCGAAAGGAGTCAGAGCGACTCTTTCGCCAACAATTCGCAGTCGCACGTTCCGGGCCCTGTTTCGAATTTGACTGATTAAAGTAGGAAGTGAGCTGGCGGTGCTCGCTGTCGGCAGTGAGCCTTGCTGTTTTCTCGGGGTGCCTGACACTATCGCATTCGGAGGCTGGTTCCACTCGACGTTCCTTCAATCAGCCGTCTCGAAGTCACTCCGGGGAGTGGCGAGGCTGTGCCGTTAGCTGGATATCGAGTGCTTTTTCTGTCGACGTGTCATTAAAGGGGTAGTCAGGAAAGGGGTAGTCAGGTTTATCGGAAGAAACGTTTCCGTGTTCGCACCGTGGTCCGCTTGACGGGGTCGAGTTCGTCGCGACACTTTCCGAATCACTCCTGCTTGGAACTCCCATTCTCTGATCGAGGATATCAACGATGCGTCTGCTTCTTATGACCGTGGCATTCGGCCTGCTTGCTTCTTCGGGACTCCTGGCCGATGACTGGACTCAGTGGCGAGGCCCCAATCACAACAACGTTGCCGACAGAGGACAAACCGTTCCGACCTCCTGGAGTGATACTCAGAATGTCGTCTGGAAAGTCAGCGTGCCCGGACGAGGCCATTCGTCGCCGATCGTCGTGGGCAACCTGATTGTTCTGACCAGTGCCGACGAGCAGGGGCAGCAGCAGGGAGTCTTCGGGTTTGATCGAGAAAACGGAACGTTGAAATGGGGCACGGCCATCAGCAAAGGTGGCTTCCCAAAACTCCACGCCAAGAACACGCACGCGTCGCCGACGGCATGCAGCGATGGTCAGCAGATTTACGCCACGTTCAATCACCATAATAAGGTGGAAGCCGTCGCGCTCGACATGGCTGGCAAGATCGTGTGGAAACAGGACGTCGGCAATTTCGTTCCGAATAAATA
>JADHNX010000222.1 GCA_016779365.1 Planctomycetaceae bacterium | reverse complement strand
GAGGGCGTCCCCTGCTGCAAAGTCACCAGCCAGCCAGCCGACGAAACTCGCCGCAGCGTGCTGATCCCGCTGTGGAATTCGTACGCCTTCTTCGTGAACTACGCACGGCTCGACGAATTCGATCCGACACCTGTACTGCAAAGTAGCCATCTCGCGGAGCGGGATGGCTACATTTCCGTCGCCGATCGACCGGAAATCGACCGCTGGATTCTTTCCAACCTGCAAGCTGTTCTGCTGGTCGCTCAGGAAGAAATGCCGAAGTACAACGTCGCGGCGTTCTGCAAAGCGGCTGAAGACTTCCTCGACGACCTCACGAACTGGTACATCCGCCGCAATCGCCGCCGCTTCTGGCGATCCAAAGACGCGTCAGACACTGACAAGCTGGCCGCTTATCAGACGCTGTACGAAGTGCTCGTCACGCTGTGCAAAGCCTTGGCCCCGATGGCTCCGTTCCTGACCGAGCGGATGTATCAGAATCTGGTGGGAAGGCTGAAGACTGACGCTTCTGAGTCCGTTCACCTTTGCGAGTACCCTCTGCCGGATAAATCGCTGCTGGACCCGACGCTCAACCTGCGAACGTCGACGGCTCAGCTTGTGGTGAAACTCGGGCACAAACTCCGCGAAGAGAAGTCACTGCGAGTTCGTTTACCGCTGGCCGAGTTGAAGTTCGCGTGTTCGACTTCTGAACAGCGGGCGGCGGTTGAGCACCTCGGTGATGTCATCAAGGAAGAACTCAATATCAAGCTGGTGACCAGCGCCGACAATCTTGACGATCTGGTCAGCTACTCGTTCAAGCCGAACCTGAAAACGCTCGGCCCACGACACGGCAAACTTCTCGGAGTCATCCGCACGGAACTGCCGAAACTCGATCCTGCAATTCTCGCTCCGCTGCGATCCGGTCAGTCGGTGACGGTTGAACTCGGCGGCGAGCAGATTGAACTCGGCCCGGACGACGTCATGGTCAGCACCGAGCAGTCTTCCGACTGGAGCTGCGCCGACGAAGACGGAATTCAAATCGCCATCTCAACGGTGACGACGCCGGAACTTGAACGGGAAGGCATGGCTCGCGATTTCGTTCGTCAGGTTCAGCAGCTCCGCAAAGACGCCGACCTGCAGATTCAGGATCGGATCACCGTGCAGTTTCAATCGGATTCGTCAGACATCGCAGCGGCAATGTCTGATTGGGCCGACTATATTCAGAACGAAACGCTGGCAGACTCGATCGACCCAGGCGAAGCAGCCAGCGACGTCAAGCCTGTTTCAATCGGTGATGCGAAGGCTCAGGTCTGGATCGCTCGAGTTTGATGAAACCAAAGTCTTAAACAGGTATCAGAAATTCCAGGAACGCTGATAAACCCTGATTTTCGCTGATAGGAAATTCGAACGGCGGCAGTGTCCATCCTCAGACAATCGGCTGCTAACGATGGCCAAACGAAACAACGCAGTTCCAATCGACGATCCGACCGCGCTGGCAAAGTTTGGTCGGCTGGAAGTGGTCGCAAAGCTGCTCGTTGAAGGCTGCATTATCGGGCAGCACAAGAGCCCGTTTAAGGGGGCGAGCGTCGAATTTGTCGAGCACCGCAAGTATTACCCCGGCGACGAAATCCGGCACATCGACTGGCGGGCGTACGGTAAGACAGGGCGTTACTACATCAAAGAATACGAAGACGAAACGAACCTGCGCTGTTACCTCTTCGTGGACTGCTCAGGCAGCATGGCCTACGGCGAGAGCACGCTCAGTAAGTTTGACTACGCTCGACAACTGGCGGCGGCTCTGGGTTACCTCCTGCTGGCTCAGCAGGACGGCGTGGGACTGGTTGCTTTTGATACGAAAGTTCGTGAGAGATTCGAGCCGGGAACGAATCCTCAAAAGTTTCAGCAGCTCACCACGGCTCTGGAGAGGTGTAAGCCGGGTGCGGAAACCAGTCTCGGAGAGGTCATCAGCCAGGCACTGCCGACAATTCCTCGTCGCAGTCTGATCATGGTGATCAGTGATTGCTTCGACAAAGTGGAAGCAATCACCGCCGCGTTGAAACGAATGCGTCACGCTCGGCACGAAGTCATCCTGCTGCAGGTGGTCGCTCCCGAGGAGGAAACATTTCCGTTCCGCAGCCCGACCCAGTTCCGCAGTCTTGAAAAGAGCGGACACCGGATGCTGGTCGATCCGCATCGACTGAGAAAGATCTACGTCGAGCAGTACCAGGAGTTCTGCGAAGTTCTGCAGAAGCAATGTGCGGGCATGGGTATCGACCGGTTGAAGATGACGACTGCTGATCCGTATCAGAAAACGCTGGGAGCGTTCCTCGATTCTCGATCGAGACTCCATTAACCGACGAGTGGCCATTCATGGCGTCGCTTACGTTCGCCGCCGAATCGGTGAGAATCAGTCGGACTTGCCCGGTTGCGTCGTCCAGCGCTTAACCAGCCATTGGGAAGCGTCGTAACGTGAATCTTCCGGGTCGACGTTTCGCATGAACGCTGCACCGCGACGACTGTTTCCAGACATGGCCAGTGCAAAGCCAGCAAGGTAGTTGGCTTCACTTCTGAAACGTCCAGGATAGAGACTCGTCGCGGATTGCAGCTGACGAAGATAACCTTCCAGATCGGAAGCCGCGGACGAGTAAGCTCGTTTCTGCAGCTGACATTCCGCTCGCCAGAAGAGCGCTTCTTCTGCGGCATTCAAATGTCTTGCCTTCACCTCATCAGGGAGCTGTTGTTCGGCGAGTCCCTTCAGGCGAGGATCAACAGGTTCGTCATCTGGTGATGGCGGCATCGTTCGCCAGTCCTGAACCTTCAAAAACGCCGGAATTGCATGTTCGGGGCGGCCCATGATCTGATCAATACGGCCTCGACGATGCGTGCCCCAGGAGGCTCCAAATGTGATTTCCAGTTTCGGCTGGTCGGAATTCTTTTCGTCAGATTTCAAACCGACACGGATTGGCTGCGGAACTTTGAAGGTGTCGTTCAGCGAGTCCAGACGTGCTGACTGGTCCGCGTTCCTGCTGACGGCCTCTCGTGCTTCCCGCTGTTGCTCGGGGTAAAGCCAGACACCGACATTCGATTCAGGTTGCACTTTCGAAAGGTGCTTCGAAACGATTTCGACCAGACCTTCAAACGGTCCGCACGACACCAGCGGTTCGAAAATCAGAGCTTTCACATCGACAGGTTGGCCGTTTCGCAAACCTTCCATCCGACGAGACCAGACGCTCGAATCGCCAATGATCAGTGGCTGCAACTTCCTGAACTGCTCAGGAGTGATCGCGTACGACGATGTTTCGCCAAGGCCCATATTCTCCAGAACGGCTGAGTCATCCAGTAACTGATTCAGCGTTGCCGGCTGTCGAACGAGGTCGTTGGTTGCTGGTTCGTCGGGGCCTGCAATGGGCAGTCCCAGTCCAGCGTCGAACAGGTAGATCGCGTCATTCAGCAGGGCTCCGACAAGCAGATTCTTCGTGACCGGATCTTTCTGCTCAGCAGCAGATGCCGGATCGGCAAACACCATTGTCGGAATTCGGCGTTGCCGAAGCAGCGTCGCGAATGCCCAGGCACGATCTTCAGCCGTCCCCGTCCCGTACAAAGCCGATTCAAACGGGCCGAACGGCAGCGAGTCGGTAGCCGGCACGACGTGAATCGTGTTCACGACGAAGTAAAAAAGATCGACGACGGAATCCAATTCGGACTTCGCTTCGGTCGTCACGGACTCAGCGACTTCGCGAGCCCAGAGACAGTCTCGGATGTGAGTCGAATCTCGCAGAACGAACTGACGACGGAGGACTCGTTCAACAACCTCGGCTGGGAGGAGTTTTGAAAGTGTCTCGGCAAGCTGTTTCTCGTCGACTTCCGGATCCACCATGTCGGCGAGCATTTCCTGCCCCCACTCGTCGATGTCCGACGTGGGCAGATCACGAGGAACGTTGATTTCAAACTCGTTGGGCAACAATCCCTGAAACGTCGTCTCCAGCGAAATGACGACTGTTTCTTCCGGCTGAAGTTCGGCTACCGTCGGCTTGTCGGCTTCCTTGTTGCAACCCTGCAGAAGCAGAATCGCCCCGCACAGTACACCGCCGAAAATCGTCCGCAACACCGAAACCGATCGACTCCAGACTGGTTGATTTGCTGAATTCATCTGTCTGCTGTTTCTGATTCTAAACATCGATATCTCAGAATTATTCCGCAAAAAATAGTCGCAAAACGTTGCTCGCTGTCTGCGGGTTCCGTTCGAAACACACCGCCAGCGAGTATCTTCGCCAGGACGTTCGGCATGTGTCGCGTCAGTTTGAACCAGCACTCTGGCCGAACTCAAGGACGACCTGCCGTAATTTCGTGAGTTGTTGAAACAGGGTTCCGATCTGATCGAGCGGTACCATGTTGGGGCCGTCGCTCATGGCTTTGTCAGGATCGGGGTGAGTCTCGATGAAGACCCCATGACATCCAGCCGCCACCGCCGCTCGGGCAACAATCGGAACCATTTCACGCTGTCCGTTGGTGGTTGCGCCGCCGGGCAACTGGACACTGTGAGTTGCGTCAAAAACGACCGGTGCCCCCGTTGAATGCATGACCGGAATCGCGCGCATGTCATTGACCAGACGGCCGTACCCGAACGTCGTGCCGCGTTCGGTCAGCAGGATGTTGGAGTTTCCTGACTCTTCACACTTTCTGACGATGTGAATTGTGTCTTCGGGAGCGATGAATTGCGGCTTCTTGACGTTCACGACTCCGTCGTTCTTTGCGGTCTCTTCCGAGACTGCCTGAATCAGATCTGTCTGCCTGGCCAGGAAGGCCGGAATCTGCAGGATGCGACACACCTTCGCGGCAGCGGCGGCCTGGGATGGTTCATGAATATCCGTCGTGACGTCGAGTCTGGTTTGCTCCTTGACCTTGGCAAGGATGTCCAGACCACGTTCCAGCCCTGGCCCTCGAAAGCTGTGAATGCTGGTTCGATTGGCTTTGTCGAAACTCGACTTGAAGACCAGTTGAATCCCCAGGTCCGACGCCTGTTCGGCGAGTCGCTTCGCGACGTCGAGAATAAATTCTTCACTCTCGATCACGCACGGACCAGCGATGAACAGCAGCGGATGACCGGTGCCACATTGAAGTTCACCTACAGAAACTGGATCAGCAGGCATTGGGCTTCCTTTCCCATCCAGCAGGCTTGCCGGATTGATTGTCGACTCAGGAGTGACGTTTCTCGAAGTTCAAGTCAGAACGAAATTTCGCGATTGCCGGACGACTGCCGGATCAATTACCGGCAGCGCCAGTGACGGGAGCCATTGTCGATTGCAACACCTTCCGGGTTTCAACTTCCTGGACAAATGCCACGACAGACAAATTCGTCAGGTCGAGAGGCATTGATGTGAATTGAACGCCCTGATTCTCTTCGAATTCTGTCAGATAAGCGTGGAGTCGATCTCGCAACTCATCGACCTTCACAGTTCCCTGGTAGGCGAGTACGCCATCTTTGGCACTTGTTCCTCGGTCGCCACCGATCAACTGCCGAACAACCATGTCGTGATGGCGAATTCCGTTGAACGATTCGTACTTGATGCCCGACTCGACCAGCGCCAGCATTAGTCGCACGTCTGGAGTTTCTGACGTCAGTCCATTTACCGTTGCCGAAACCTGAATCGCGTCCTGCTGCCTGGACACTTTCAGGTCGATTGTCAGTTTCGGTTTAGTTTTCTCGGCAACTTTGGCTTCGGGATTCGCCGCCTTATCGTCGGTGGCCGGTTCTTTTGCAGAGTCTTCGGGTTCAGGCTTCTTGGCGTCAGGCGTCGATTCAGGCTTTTCAGCAGCCGCATCAGTCGGCTGTTCCGTACTGGTTGTACCGCGGAATTCATCAATCACGTTTCGCAAGCCGCGATACGTTTGCGGAGCATTCGGCATCACGCCTGCTGTGCCGTTCAACGTTGCACCGTCGACGTACATGCTCGGAGTGCCGGGTGCTTTGTAGTAGTTGTGGAAACGAGCTTCGCAGTCATCATTGGTCAGAGGGTCGTGACCGGGACCGTGCACGTGATAACGGAGCGTGATGACCTGCGATTTGGAGTAAGTCTTCTCGATTCCTTCCAGCCCGACGTCGGCAGCCACGCAGGGAGCACATCGGCTGCCCGTGAACAGTTCCACCAGAACAACGTGCTCGCTGGCATCTTCGGGCGATGACTCAACGGGCGGATCGATAAAGCTCTGCAGTCCCTTCTGATAGGCCGCGGCGAGATACTCATCAAGTCCGTCGGTGCTGCCATGTTTTTCCTTCCACAGAGTCGCGAGCCGTTCGGTCGGCAGAATTCTCTGCACGGGCTCGCTTGACCAGACCTGCTGGAGCATTCGCTCCTGCATGGGCAGTGCGACGAGTGCGGCGTAACGCTCCATGGCTTCGTCTTTGCTTCCATGCAGCCTTGCGTCGTCAGCCAGCAGTGACGAAAGAATGGGCTCAAACGGAGATTTCTGCAGAAACTCTTCGGCTAGCTGGCGGCCTTTGACGCGGTCCGATTCTTCCTTCGAGCCAAGCAGTTCTGTCGTCTGTCGGTATTTGATCTGAGTTCGAAGTCCGTCAAGCTGACCAACGAAAAATTTCAGATCCTCACTGGCTTTTAGCTTTTCTTCGAGTTCATCCGCCTTGGCGAGGCACCAGTTGACGTCATATCCGGCCATCGTCGCCGCGCTGAAAGATTCAAACTCACTGTACATCACGACGCGATCGCCCCAGTCAGTCATCACTTCAGTGAACTCGTTGATCACCTTCTCAAGTTCTTCAGCAGACGCTTTCTTTCCTGCCGTCATGTTGACCAGTCGAAGGTACGCCATCCGGCCAAGCGGGCTGACCGGAATCATCTCAACGAAGGCCCGGGTGTCTTCATCCGGAACAGGAGACGTGCCTAGCTGAACGAAGACTTGAGCTTCCGGCAGAGGAATCATCGCTGGGATTCGGGCGAAAGTTTTTTCGTCCGTTGGCTGTAATCTCGAAACCGCAAGGCTTCCGTCTGCGAACAAGGTCGAACCAAGAACCAGACCGCTGACAAGTTTTCCTGAATAGTCGAAAACCTTGACGCCCTGTGAGTTCTCTGTCCGAAACTGAATCACACCATCATTGATCTGCAGATCCTGAAACTTGATCTGCTCAAGCCCCTGGCGTCCGCTGATCACTGAAATTGTCGGCGAATCGCTGTCTGAGCCGGAAATATTGAACAGGAGAACGGCTCGCTCTCCGGCCTGAAATTCCTGGCCTTCCTGCTGCGGTGGTACAAGCTGCGGAAACGCCAGCAGCCAGTTGCCATCAAACGTCTTGCGGCCTTCCATCTGTTTGGCGTGAGAATGCCCTTTGTGTGGGTCTTTCGACGAGTCGCCTTTCGAGTTGCTGGCCGAATCGCTCGCTGAATCGCCTTTGCTGGCGGAATCGCTGTTCAGGTCCTGCAACGCAGCTGATCCAGCTCCCGTATCGATCGGTTCGACCTTCGCCTTATCGCCGCAGCCAATCAGCGTGACTATTAAGCAGAAAGAGACGAGTCCGTAAAACTGTCGACGCATGGAAAACACCCTTGAGGAAAGCAGCGACCGGAACAAAAAGGCGGTCGGTGAAATTCGATATTCAGATCACACAGTCGGAGAACAACGACTGAGCAGGAAGCAATACTCTCAATAATGCAGCGAAACTGTTCGTGCCAGACTGGATCGCGATTCACACTCAATGGAACGCAGAAACGCCGAGCGGCAAAGACTCCAGAGAAGGACGCACGTGCTACGCCTGAAACCTCAATGTCGCGGGATTCTATCGGCAATTTCCCGCAGGAACGAGTTCACAACGGCC
>JADHNX010000221.1 GCA_016779365.1 Planctomycetaceae bacterium | reverse complement strand
CGTTTCAATTGAAGTATCAGGACGTGATCGGCATTCCGGGACTCCAATGGAAACTTGGACTCGTCGTCGGCATCGCCCTGCTTAGTCTGCTTGGAATCGAGCGGCATCTCCGGGCAAAGAAGGACGCTCAGAGAATTGCCGACGCCGAAGCAGCGATCGAAGCCCGCGAAAATGCTGAGCGCAGCAGCGGGATGAGACAGTCACTGCTCGAACCGGAACCTTCTCCTTCTTCGAAGTCTTCGAGGCGTCGCCGGAAAGTCACAAGCTGAGGATGCTCGCACTTCCACAGGCCAGGCTTCAGCCTGGCGAAGTCTGCCCGACAGTAGCAACGTCGGTTGATTAAGTGATCTGCTTGAGTCAACGTCTTTTGGCGGATGGCTTCGAAAGCAAAGTAACGGCCACTGAATCAACGCAATGCAGAACTCCGGGCATCGGTCATGGGTGAAGGTAGAATTGAAGATAGACTCGGACTCGTGTCGAACTGCTGGAAGGTTCAGTTGGACGCAGGCGTCAGTCTGAGCAGTCTGGTTCAGTGGGCGGTTGCTGAGGGATTTCGGTTCGTCGAGCTTCGTCAAGGTTGCCTCGGCGGGTGCGAAGATTCCGAAACGCGACTTCCGCGTGCGGACTTGCTGAAGGTGCTCGCGCAGGACTTCCCGGAAATCACTTTCGATCTTGCTGTCGAGTTGCCGGTTTTTTCAGAGTTCATCAACGTCTCTGCGGAAACGGTCGAAGCGATGCTGGCCGGCGTTCGCGCGCTCTCAGAGAACGATCGGCCTGCCCATCTTCGAATCGTAGACCTTGTCTCGAAAAATGTTCCTGCCCGGCGTTCTGCCCCTGCCATATCAGTTGCAGAATTCGCTCTGGAAGACGTGGTCGATTCACTGCTGAATCTGAAAGCTCAGCTTCCGGCCGGGATTTTGTCGGTCGAGCATTCCTTTCAGTCTTGGACTGGATTTCGCCAGGTCGTCGAAGCAGCCCGTTCACACGGCGATTCATCAACGGACGCGATCAAGGTCTGCTATGACCCGTGCAATCTCTGGCTCGCGGATGACGGCGAAGATGCCAATGAAATTACGCAACGCCTACCGACTGAGTGGCTCTCGATGGTTCACCTGAAGCAACGAGTTGGCGGTTCAATTTCGACGCGTCTGGAGCCGGGCGATGTCGACTGGCCCCGGCAACTGGAACTGCTGAACTGTGCCGGGTACGGCGGCCCGTTTCTGTTTGAGACCGCGCCCTCGGGAGACGTCTGGCAATGCTTGGGCGATAGCCGCGACTACCTTGCGTCGATCGTCTGCGGGACTTGACAGCAGCCGGTCGAAAAACAGAGATCCTGATCAGCTGACGAATGGCTCGCTGCTATTTACGGGGCGATGCAGTCTCGCAGTAACTGAATCGGTCGGATGATGTCGTTCAAATCCGCGACGGGAATCAGGCCGCCGACGACTCGCCGACAGAAGATGTCGAGCATGATCTCTTCTTCGCATCGGTCGACGGTAAGAGTTTCGTGGATCGACTCCGCCGAGTCAGCCTGCCACGAAAGTTCGGTTGTCGACTTCAGTTCTGCACGACCGTTCCCGCAACGCAGCTTGACTTGCGGCATCCAGCGGTGCGACGCGTCAGTTCCCAAAAGCGTGGGAGTCAGCAGCGACGAATGCCTGCGGCCAGCCATCAGGTCCTGAACGAAACTCGTCGCGGTGATCGTCGCCTCGTTGCCCGCTGCGCGGAGTGTCAGTTTTGCTGTTCGGTTTGGATTGACGTCTGTTCGAAGTTTTTCGGAAGCAGCTTTGCTGGCAGCGAGCGGCGGATACGACAAGTGGAAATCGAAAAATCTGTCGGTGGCAGTCGTCGTGGCTTCAGAGTCGGGCGTCGGGCAGACCGATGCGGCGATCGGAAACGCTCGAAAGAGTGTGCGGCAGAAGTCGAGCCAGCCGACGAGCGATTCCAGAGTTGAGTCGGCAGCGGATGTTGCGGCCCGCTGTTCTTCGGTTTCGACCGATGAGTGTTGCCCGGCGAGGTCGACAACGATTTCGTTTGGCTGCCCGATTTCGGTGGCAAAGAGTTCCTGAACCCGGATGGCGACCGGCGAGAACCGTCGCCACATGGCGGGAACGATCAGGTTGTCGGAATCGGCGTGCCAGGCGGGCTGTCGCGTCTGGTTGTCTTGCCCGGAGAATGGCCAGGGAGCAAAGAAAACGGGTTTTTCTTGCCGAGCCAGCAACGGCAAGACCGCTGTCCTCGTCCAGGCAGGGTCCATGACCAGGATTGCTTCAACGTTGCCGCGATTCGCCAGGGCCGAGATCCCGGTCACAGGGTCGGCATCGAGATCCTTCGCGGCCTTTTCAGCGCGAGCGAATACCGGGTCGTAAACAGCTTCGACATGAATCGGTTGCCGCAGTCTCGCAAGGGCTGGGCGAAAGCGTTCCCATTGAGGGCCGACGCCAACAAGACCGACCTGAATCATGACTCAGAATCCAGGGAGGGACGCGATGTGAGATGGAAATTGTGGTGCGGTTCGACTTGGCAACCAGAAAAACGCGGCAGGTTACCACATCCGACACCACTTTGCCCAGAGCTGGAAATATTGCCGAAAGCTGGCAAAAAGGGGGTTCTGAGGCTCTGGTAAAACAAGGGCACAATCCAATAACCTCGGCAGATGCGCTCGACTTTTCGGGCGTTCGTTCATTTGGACTGGTTGAAGAATTCACGAATGGCAGGGAGCCGTTGTGTCACTGATAAAGGTTATGGAACCCCGGTTCCGAGGCGATATTCGATTTCGCGGTGCGGCGTACGTTCAAAGCGAACGGGTTGAGATCACTCATGTCACCGACGACCGACTTTACGGCGTTGTTCACGACGGCGACGAGTTTCAAACGCAATTGTCGCGCGAGGAAACTCAGCTCATTCCATTTTGCACCTGCGCCAGGCCAGGTCAGCTGGAAATTTACTGCAAGCACGTCTGGGCGACGATTCTGATCGCCGAGGACCAGGGATACATCAACGGCGGAGTTCGAGTCGGACATTTTCCGCCGTTCATCGCCGTCGACGAAGACCTCGATCTTGATCTCGAATCGGACCTCTTCGACGACATTGCGATCGGAGAAGCGTACGCGCCGACTCAGCAGAAAACGCGAGCGACTCGCACGATCGAGAAGCCGCTGAGTGACTGGGAGCGTCGTCTGAAGTCAATTCGCGACGACCTGGACGAAGGCGAGCTGGCATCGGCGACGTCAAGGGAACGCGAAATCCTTTACCAGCTCGACATCGCAGCCAGTCGCGAGCACGGTCAGATTATCGTCGACGTGGCTCAGCGGCAGCGACGAGCGAGCGGTCAATGGGGCAAGCTGAAGCCTCTTAAACTGAAACCAGGCAAGCTCGACGATGTCGAACGCGCGGAAGATCGAGACATCCTTGCGCTGATGGGCGGCGGCGTGGTCGATCGGACAAACTGGTTCGGGCAGCAGAGCGAATTCCAGACAGCGGTTTACCGATACCGCTTGCCGAATGAGCTTGGTGAAAAGGTGCTGCCGCTGCTCTGCCAGACCGGGCGGTTCGTTATTTACGATCCGACGGGTGACGATACCACCAGGAAATTAACGTGGGACGATGGGCCAGCCTGGCAGTTATCGATGGCTGTCGTGCAGGCCGTCGACGCGATCGTGCTCGAAGACGACAGTGTTCATCAGGACTCCGACGAGGCTGCGAACGACGATCCCGATGAAGAAGCAGACTTCGGGACCGACGCCGACGCTGATTCAGACGACCCGGATGACCCGGACGAAGAAGTCGTCGATTCTGACCCGGATGACGAAGACGACGCCTCGAAAGAGCGGCGAACCTACTGGACACTGGAAGGCCGACTTTCGCGGGAAGATGAAGAACGCTCCAGTTGCGACGTGCGGGACGTCACGCTGATCGTCCCTGGCGGCTTCGTTGTTCGAGGCCGATCCATCGCTCACCTGGAAGACTTCGGAGCGTACGAGTGGATTCGCCTGTTGAGATCCCGTGACGTGATCCGCGTTCCTCACGGTGAAGAGTCCGACTTTGTTGACCAGTTGCTCGACATGCCGGCAATGCCGAATCTGCAACTTCCAGATCAACTGAAACTGGAAGAGATCACTTCTGTGCCGCGTCCAAAGCTGGTCGTCGCCGCGCCGCGAGGCCGCTGGAAGTATGAGAAGCTGCGAGCAGAACTCCACTTCGACTATGACGGCACTGATGTTCGAGGTTCCAGCCGTCGTGCGGTGATTGTTCAGCGAGAACTTGGTCGCGCGCTGGTTCGAAATCGTCATGCCGAACAGGACTTGTGGAAAAAACTCGACGAGTTCGGGTTTCGCCGACTGCTGGATCGCCGACGCGGTGCCCACGACGTTGAGATTTCAACGCGTGATCTCGGCCCGGCTGTGCGGAAACTGATCGACGAAAAATGGCAGGTCCAGGCCGACGGTCGCAACGTGCGGCAGGCCGGACCGATTCAGTTTCGAGTCAACACGTCAACCGACTGGTTTGAACTTCAGGCAGACGTTGATTTTGCGGGGCTGAATGTTTCTCTGCCCGAGTTGCTGGCAGCGCTGTCTCGCGGCGAAACGACAATCCAGCTTGACGATGGCTCGATGGGCATCCTTCCCGAAGAGTGGCTCGCTCAGTACGGACTGTTAACCGGGCTGGGGACGCCAGACGGCGAAAATCTGCGGTTCTCGAATACGCAGGCAGGGTTGCTGGACGCGTTGCTTTCCGGTCAGGAATCTGTCGACTACGACCAGAAGTTCCTGGACATTCGGGATCGAATGCGGAAGTTTGACGTGAATGAAGCTGCCATCGCTCCGCCGAAGTTCGAGGGTGAACTTCGAGGCTACCAGGAGGAAGGTCTTGGCTGGCTTCAGTATTTGCAGGCGTTTGGTTTTGGCGGCTGCCTCGCGGACGACATGGGTCTTGGTAAAACCGTCCAGCTTCTGGCGCTTCTGCAGGAACGCAAAGATCAGAAGGTGGAGCCTAAGTATCCGTCGCTGATCGTCGTCCCGAAATCGTTGCTCTTCAACTGGCTGGAAGAAGCTCACCGCTTCACGCCGGAACTGGAAGTGCTCGAGTACATCGGCATCGAGCGTGCTCAACTGCGAGATGATTTCCACAAAGCGGACTTGATTCTGACGACGTATGGCACCATGCGGCGGGACATCTACCAGCTCAAAGATATTCCGTTCGACTATGTCGTGCTCGACGAAGCGCAGACGATTAAGAATTCGGCGTCTCAGGTGGCGAAGGCGTCACGACTGCTCAATGCACGTTACCGGGTTGCGCTCAGTGGTACGCCAATTGAAAATCATCTTGGCGATTTGTGGTCGATCTTCGAGTTTCTCAATCCCGGAATGCTCGGACGAAGCTCGCTGTTTCGAATCTACGCCGCCGATGCCACAAACGAAGAATCCCGTGAACTGCTTCGTAAGGGACTTGACCCGTTCATTCTGCGGCGCACCAAAGGGCAGGTTGCGAACGATCTTCCGGAAAAACTCGAACAGACTCTTTACTGCGACATGGGCCGCGAGCAGCGAAAGCTTTACGACGAAATGCGGGCTCACTATCGCGAGTCGCTTATCGGCCTCGTAAAAGATCAGGGGTTGGCCAAGTCGCAAATGCACGTTCTGGAAGCGCTGCTCAGATTGCGACAGGCCGCGTGCCATCCCGGTCTGCTCGACGATGAGCGAATTGACGGCCAGTCAGCGAAGATGGACGTTCTGCTCTCGCATATCGAAGAACTGATCGGCGAAGGTCACAAAGCGCTGGTCTTCTCGCAGTTCACCAGTCTGCTGGCAATCGTACGAAAGCGATTCGACGAGAAAGGCATTACTTACGAATACCTTGATGGACAGACTCGAAACCGCAAAGAGCATGTCGACCGGTTCCAGAATGATCCGGAATGTCCGGTCTTCCTGATCAGCCTGAAGGCGGGCGGTCTCGGTCTCAACCTGACTGCCGCCGAGTATGTTTTTCTGCTCGACCCGTGGTGGAACCCGGCCGTCGAGGCACAGGCCATCGACCGGGCACACCGCGTCGGGCAAACGAAGCAGGTCTTCGCTTATCGACTCATTTGTCGCGGCACGGTCGAAGAGAAAATCGCCAATCTGCAACAACAGAAGAAAGAACTCGCCGACGCGATCCTTCAGGAAAACAACTCTGTTATGAAGAAGATGACCGTCGAAGACCTCGACATGCTGCTTTCCTGATTGCTCACCTGCCGTCAGGGTCAGATCGAAAAATTATGACGGAAGTCCTCACCTGCCGTTTAGCAGCGAGCCGTCATTTGGCCTGGCTAGGTGGCAGGAGTACCGCTTTGAGAAATGCGTACGCTTTCTCAAGAGCTTCCCGGTCTCTTGCGGCTTCCATGTGGCTGGCTCCTTCGATCCGGTAAAACTCGGTCTTGACCCCAGCCGCTTTCAAGGCCCCGAAGCAGGACTGACTCCAGGGAAGCGGGACCAGCGCGTCTTCTGTTCCGTTGAAGAAGAACGTTGGAGGGTCGTTCTTGTCGGCAAACGCCGATGACGAGGCCGCGTAGAATTTTTCGGGAACGGTGTCCAGAGTCCCGCCCATCAGGAACTCGCACCATTTGCCCTTGTCAGGGAACCAGCGGAAGTCAGTTGGGGCACCGCCTGCAACGACAACCTGAAGTCGGGTATCGACGTGGCCGTTTTTCTCGCTCGGTGCTTCGCCGGTCGTACCGAGCAGGGAAACGAGATGCCCACCAGCGGAGTATCCGATGGCACCAAGTTTTGTCGGATCAACTTTGTACTTCTCCGCGCTGGAACGCACCCACTTCACTGCGGAGCGGCAGTCTTCAATCTGAGCAGGAAATTTGTGTTGCGGAGCCAGTCGGTAATCAATCGCGAAGCTGACAATGCCGGCTTTCGCCAGAGCCTCAGCATAACCTCGCAACTGTTTGCGGTTTCCGAATCGCCAGGCCCCGCCGTGTACGACCAGCACGGCCGGCGCTGCTTCGTTCTTTTTCGGAAGATAAGCGTCGAGCAACAACTCGCGATCACCGACTTTCGAATAGACGATGTCATTCCGAGTTTCAAATTCGAATTCGGTCGGCTGCTGTGAGGCCAAAGCCATCGCCAACGCGACAAGAGAAGTATGAAGCATGCGACCAGACCTGTTGAAAGGAATTGTTTCGGAAGTCAATTCAGAACGGGATTGTGACCGGACGCCTTGCGCGGAGCAATTCCCTGTATCGCCCATGAACTGGCGGAAATTTCTGTCACTAACGTGGTCTGGTTCACAAGTTCGTATGGGGCCGTCAAGGTAACCCGACGCGTCAGCGAGGGACTCTGACGACAAAGTGCCGGGTTCGCCAGAAGGCCGACCACCGAAAAACCTGACGGCCAAACAGAAGATGGCTCGGCGAAACCTGACAAAGAAAAGGCGAGCCGAATATGTTCGTCGGAATGTGATCACAGACCCTGTATTCGGACGTCGAGTCAAGATTTCTCCAGCAGCGATCGCAACCTGCGAATGCGTAATCGTTACATCCCGGATGTGCCGAATTGTCGCGTGCGTCATCCGCTGCGAGTTTCGCATTCAGTAAGAGACACGCCGTTTCGTCACGCTTTCTGGCCTAGTCTCCAGAACGAAGCTGAGAAGTAGAACTCCCTGCTCGGGCGAGCGCTGTCGAATCTTTGAGTTTGAAGCGAACAACGGGCGTCAATTCTGGGGAGAGATTTCTGGCTGGCATTGGAAACGGCGATGTCATCATCAACGCAATCCATGAGCGAATTTCTGGACGACCTTTGGTCCAGTCTGGACAATTCCCCCGCGCGCCGTCAGGCG
>JADHNX010000220.1 GCA_016779365.1 Planctomycetaceae bacterium | reverse complement strand
AACTTCCTGAGTCCATCAGTGATGTCGTCGCCGAGGACGAATTCTGTCGTGAACTGAGCACGTCCAAGCTGGACGGAGCCATCGTCAAAACCGAGAGCGATACCACCATCGTCGGTGAACGCCCAGGCCGTGAGTCTGCGGTTTCCGCTGACAAGATTTTTCGTCGTGAGTTGCTGACCGTTGTCGAGCCGGTAGCTGCGAAGCGTACCGTCAGACCAGGCGGTCCAGCCGATGTTGAGATATTCGTTGGTGACCTGGTGAATCGGAGTCGCGTTGTTGTCGCCGGCGGATGTCGAAATCGTTCGACTTTGTGAAATCGATTCAGAACTGAACAGTGGAACGACAACCCAGACCAGAAAAACGCAAACCATCGAGACGGCCAGAATCGTTCCCAGTCCTCCCAGCGCTATCAGCGACTGAGCCAATCGGTCGGCGATTCGCACGGAACGTCTGGTTCCTTTGGAACGTCGACGGGCCGTGATGGCGTTGGGAGAGTTGGGGCCGCTCATGAAGCTGTCTCTTTGTGACCGTGCTACGGAAAACCGACCTCTCTCGACTGGTTCGAGAGAGGTCGATCCTGACTGATTTCAGATCAGTTTTTGATGCCGAGGTCGGCCAGAGCCTTCTTCGCGATCGAAGCAGGAACCGGGTAGTAGCCGTCTTTGACGACGTCTTCCTGACCCTGTTTCGAGAAGATGTAGCGAATGAATTCGCGACGCAGCGGATCAAGTTCCGTACCTGGCTTATGGTTCACGTAGAGGTACAGGAATCGAGCCAGCGGGTAGTCGCCGCTGTAAGCGTTGGCGGGTTCTGCAGCGACAAAGTCGTCGCCTTCGACAGCCAGCGGGACGGCTCGAACGTCGGCAGTCTTGTATCCGATGCCCGAGTACCCAATGCCAAACTTGTCACTGGCAACGCCCTGTACAACGGAAGAAGAACCCGGCTGTTCTTTGACTTCGTCTTTGTAGTCGCCCTTGAAGAGTGCGTTTTCTTTGAGGTATCCGTAGGTTCCTGAAGCCGAGTTTCGACCATACAGGCTGATCGGCTTGCTGGCCCATTCACCGACCAGGCCGGCCTGGCCCCACGTGCGAATGTCAGTGGGGTATCCGCCTTTGCGAGTCTTCGAGAAAATCGCGTCGACCTGCTGCAGGCTCATGCCCTTAACCGGGTTGTCCTTGTTCACGTACACAGCCAGCATGTCGATGCTCGTCGGTAGCGAAACTGGCTTGTAACCGAATTTCTTTTCGAATTCGGCAACTTCTGCGTCTTTCATCGCTCGGCTCATCGGACCGAACTGAGACGTTCCAGCGATCAGAGCTGGAGGGGCTGTCGACGATCCCTTGCCTTCGATTTCGATCTTCAGGCTTGGGTAGTGACGCATGAAGCCTTCCGCCCACAGCGTCATTTCGTTGTTCATCGTGTCCGAGCCAACGCTTTTCAGCGAGCCGGAAACACCAGAAACGGGTTTGTAATCCGGCAGCTCCGGGTCAACTTTCACCTGAGCGTCCACCATTGCCGGCAGAGCGAAAAGTGAAACGATGAGCAAAGCAACTGTCTTCAGTTTTACCATTCGAATGAAACTCCTTGAGGTGGCCGGGTGCTGTTCCGACATTCCGCTCGGAGATACACAAACTCCCCGAGTCAACTTCAAGAAGAATCGCTGGGTATTGTGAAGGCCTTGTTAACGGGGCGGTGAGGTTTCGATTAATAAAGACGACAATCGCGCAGGCAGAGTCTCAACGACTCATGCAAAGTTTCGACGGTCGAAAGGCGCGTCTGAAAGTCGTGGGAGAGCGGTTGAATGACGACCTCGTCGGCGGTCATCTCGTTCGCGATGGTCGCAATTTGAGCGGCTGCTTCTGTGGCGGTTCCCAGAAAGCTGGGGCGTCGCGAGTGACGCCCCTGGTTGAACTGGTTCCAGAGTTGTTCGGCTTCGGCGGTGGAGTCTGCGCAGATTCCCGACACGGCCACGGAGAGTCGGCTGCCACCGGCTTCCCGGTACTTTTGACAAACGGCGATTCGATCTTCCGTTCGGTCCTGCGGCGACAGGAAGTCGTGGAAAGCGAAAGGGAACCCGAGTTTCGCAGTGAAGGTTGCTGACCCTTCCGACGTGCCGCAGACGCAGAACGACTTCGGTTCGCTGCCGGATGGCCCGACAGTCAGAACCTGCCTGGATTGCTCGTTGCTGGCGTCGTCGACGTCGTCAGGTTCGTCCATGTTTCGGTCGGTCGTTGTCGAAGGGCGTGAAGTCAGCGCGAGATCACGCAGCCGCAAAAGTCTTTCCTGGTATGCCTGAGGCTTCTCGGCGAGGGCCGTGCCGATGGCATCCCGGATCGAAGCGTCAGGAAGCGTGCCGGCCACCCCAAACTGAATCCGGTCGCCGTACAGTTTTGCCAGCAGCTTGAGCTGCTCTGCCATGAACATCGGGCTGTGGATTCGTGCGAGTATGCCTCCGACTGTGACCGAAAGACGCGTTGTCGATGCCAGCACGGCGGCGGCCATGATGGACGGACAGGCACTTTGAGTGGCGGTGTGATGCTCGGTGACCCAGAACCGTTCGTACCCGACTGCCTCGACTCGACGAGCCAGCTCGATTGTTTCTTCGGGGCGGCCAGTGTCCAGAACGGACATTGCAACGGTTCGCAAAACAAGACCTGCATCTTTCCGGGGGACAAGGATGAAGTCGCGTCTGGCTGTTTCTGCCAGCCGTTAGATCGTCAAAGAAGACTGGCCAGCTGCGGCCTCAAGGTCAATCCGGTCGCCGAACTGAACGGCTTGCGATTGAGGGCTGTGTAAAAACGTTCCGATCGGGCTCGGTCTGGCCATAAGGCGCATTTTGTGTCGGGAACTGTCCAGTGTCGGCTTAAGGGTGTCTGTTTGTGTCGCGGGGGCGTCATAACCGGAATAATCGATACAGGTCGAGTCTGAAGATGTTGTTCTCGGGCGGTGCGTCGTGACGGCTGTAACGAGCTTACGGTCAGTGCGGGATGTAGCCGAAATGACGAGTGCCATGTTTCCTCGGAGAGGGACGGATTTGGCAATTGGAACACGGCTTTGAGAGATCTGGCAGTACCGCAGGCTGACCGTCTGGTGCGCAGAATTGGGATCAGGGATGAAAATCACTCTTCGCGGCTTTCTGTATGGTGGAGCCCTCGCGGCAGTATCAGCTTCGCAGGTCTTTGCTTCCGAGCCACCGGAAAGCGAGTCCGTGCCGGCTCCAGGAGTCGCCCGGGTTACTGACCATTTCGTTGATCTGCCAATCCCGCCTTCGGGAGCGGTGACAGAAGATTCAGTCGGCCGAGTAAGGATTCCGCAACTGCTTTCGGCGTCGCAGGCCGGGCAGGAACTGACCAACGCTCAGTTGATCGAGACATGGTCGACGGATCCTGAGGACGTCTTTCTGCCGGTTTCGCTTCAGGAAGTGGCTCCAGTTCCGGTCGCGCCGCAACAGTTTCAGCAGATTGCGCCCCCGCCGGCCTCGACACTTTCAAGCCGACTGTTCGGATCGCCGTCGCGAAACCGCAGTCTGATCGGTGAGAATCGGCGAGCAAATGCGTTCTCGCCAGGCGCCAGTGTCATTCTTGGATCCGAGTCCAAAGGGCGCAAGACAACCGACGTCGGCAGTCTGCTTGGACGATCAACCGGAGCGTTAGGGGTTTCCACGGAGCGACGTAGCCCAATCGTGAACGACGTTCGAGTTCGCGGCAGCCAGGTCGGACAGCTCCTGGCGTCGGGGTCGTACTGGTTCCCTGTGAGGCAGGACCTGGACACGCTGCTCAGCAAGATTGATTCGAGCATCATCGACGACGTGATCGTGATCAAAGGACCGTACTCATCAAAATACGGGCCGGGTTACAACTTCGTCGATTTTCAACTGTCTGAGTCACCACGTTATGAGAACGGATTCGAAAGTCACGGCAGCACAACCTTGAACTACAGCACGAACGGTGAGCAGTGGTACGGTCGTCAAAGCTTCTGGGGTGGCGACGCGGATTACGGATACCGTGTTGGGTACGGTGGCCGAGGCGGCGTCGATTACGAAACCGGAGACGGCGTGAAACTTCCGTCGAGTTACAAGTCCGGCAATCTGGACGTGGCGCTCGGGTTCGACCTGGATGATCACCGCAGCCTTGAATTCAACTACATGCGCCTTGATCAGGCAGACGTCCAGCTCCCGAACCAGATCAACACGATCGACAACCTTCAGACTGACAGTTGGGAGTTGATCTACACAGTCACCAACCTGGACCAGGTCGATCGTTTCACGGCTGAGACCTGGTACAACACAACTGAGCTTCAGGGCAACGCTCAGGATTCAGGAAAACGGCGACAGATTCCGCTGCTGGACGAGACGGCCTTCCTCAACTCGATGGAAGGATGGAACATGTCGACCGGTTTCAATCTGTCGTGGACATGGAATGACGGAGCGGGTGGAGATCTGACGGTCGGTGTCGACATGAGATATCTCGAACAGGAATATAACGAAAGAACACAGTGGGGGCTGTTTGAGGGGCGTGGTTTCATGCTGGGCGATCCACTGACGTCGCCATTCCAGAATTCAAATTTCCCACTGCCGCGAGCGATGTCGTCGAATCCTGGCTTGTATCTTGATCACGTAAATCAGGTGAACGAAGAGCTTGTGATTCGATCAGGGGGGCGGCTCGACATTGTCTTCATGAATGCGGATCAAGGATTGAACGGAGCAGAGACGTTTGGCGAGTCGCTCGAAACATACATCAACGGAGCGGATGATACGTTCCGGCAACATTTTCAATTGGGGCAGGCGTACGTCACCGCGAATTATGCTGTCGACGAGAATGTGACGTTAAACGGTGGTGTGGGCTTTGGCATGCGGGCACCGACGATGGCGGAGATGTACTCGTCAGGTTACTTCGCCACTGTCATGCCTCAGTTCGCACTGACGTCTCCGGGCGGAAATTCTCAGCTGAAGGCGGAGAAGCGGACGCAAATCGACATTGGGTTTACCGCTGAGTATGAAAAATTCAGAGGCGGTATGAATGCTTATCACGCATGGATTAAGGACTTCATTACGCTTGATTTCGCAGGGACTATTCGGCAGGGAACGACCTTGGTCGCCCCATTTTACGGTTACACGAACACGGACCTGGCAACTCTCGCTGGATTTGAAGGCTACGCAGAACACGACCTGAATGATTGGTTCACGACGTTTGGCACAGTTAGCTTTACCGAAGGCCGTGACCACTCTCGTCGAGGTTCAAACTTTCCATTTACCTTCAGCACAGCAACTGGACGCAGTAATAGTTCGAAGGGAGAAGAACCGTTATACGCCATCTACCCCCTTCAGGCTCGTACTGGACTTCGGGTAACGGAGCCGATGGATGGTCGCTGGGGGGCTGAGATTTCTGCTCGGATTGTCCAACAGCAGGATCGAGTGGCAACGTCGTTGCTTGAAACGCAGACTCCCGGATTCACTACCTACGACTTGCGAGCGTTCATGCAGGTTTCAGATAACTTTCTGGTTACCGCTGGCGTCGAGAATTTGACCGACAAGAACTACCAGGAGCATCTTGACCCTCGCAACGTAACCAATGTGTTTCAACCTGGAGCGAACTACTATTTGGGGGCGGAGTTGACTTACTAAACAGCGGCAGTTTTGGCGGCTCTGGCTCGCGGGTTACTTAAAGTTACAAAGAGGCGGTACACTCTGTGGTTGTCTGATTGTCTCTTTTTTCTGTTTATGGGTGTCGAAATCGGTGTGTGCGGAAGCGGCCTTCGAGGTTCGAAGACTTGACTTGCTGAGTATGGCGCGTTCGTATGGTTGCTGGTTTCGCAGTGTCAGCGCAGTGACTCGTTCCTCGCGATCGGCGGGAATGGCGAACTCTGTTTGAGAATGATTTTGCCGTCCGGCCATTCATGATCAACAGAGTTGTTGTGAACTGTGCTGAGTTTCGATCGGATTTTGCTGGAATGGGCCAGCGCAGTTTTCACATTTGGAAGGTATCACAATGCGAGAGAGTTCCAGTCTACTTTGTCCGCCACGAGCTGATCGGGTTTCTGTTCCACAGATGATGTCACAGTGTGCCGGCAAGTGTGCAGGCTCGATGTCGGCTCCCGGCCAGTTTGCTCCATTGAGGGCTGATCGGGTTTCTGTTCCACAGATGATGTCACAGTGTGCCGGCAAGTGCGCGGGTTCGATGTCGGCTCCCGGCCAGTTTGCTCCATTGAGGGCTGATCGGGTTTCTGTTCCACAGATGATGTCGCAGTGTGCCGGCAAGTGCGCAGGCTCGATGTCGGCTCCCGGCCAGTTCAGTTCGTTCAACTAATTCTGAACGGTTGCGGTGAACGATCTTTGTCTGAATGAGTCGGCACCAGCGAGTCCTCGCTGGTGCCGATTTTTGCTAAATAGAACGTCGACAGAAATTGCGGAGCGGCATCTGTGTACCTTACTTCTGCCAGTCTAGCTTCCTGGCTGATCCAGCGAGGGTTGCTGGATCCTGCGGTATTTGCAGAAGGGCAATTTGCGGTAGAGGAACTGGAATTTCATAACCGGGGATTTCGTGTTTACCGACCGGCTCATAATTCACTTTACGTGAAGCAGCTTCGCGAGTATGACCAGCCCAACGTGCAATGCCTGCAACGCGAAGCGGCGTTTGGGAAGGCGCTGGCGAATTCCAACGGTCTGGACTGGCTCAGAACTCACGTTCCGCAGTTTCTGGACTACGATGCCAGGCATCACGCCGTCACGGTTCGGTTGATTCTGAAGTCGGTCAATCTTCATGAGTGTATCGAGCAGTGTGGAGTGCTTCCGAACCATCTACTGCGTCAGCTCGGAAGAACGATTGCTTTGTTCCGAGGGCCTGAATGCGACGCGGTGGTCTCGGCGATGCCCGCTGGAAGTCTGCCGTGCAAGGCTCCGTGGATTCTGTCGTTCCACATTGACCAGGGAGCCGGTTTCCTGAGTCGGCAGAACGAAGAGTTTCTCTGCACGCTCCAAAGGGACCAGCTGTTGACTGGTAGCCTTGACGAATTACATGACGGATGGCGTGCCGAGTCGTTGATGCACGGAGACCTGAAGTGGAACAACGTGTTGACTCGGCTGGGAGGTGGTACGGGCACTGAGGATGAATGGTTCATCATCGATTGGGAGATGCTCGATCGAGGCGATCCACTCTGGGATCTGGCGACGATGGTGCAGTGCTGGTGGCATTACTGGATCCTGTCGACTCCGCCTGACCGGCTCAGCGATTTCGACACACTTCGAGTCCAGCGGAAGCAGGCTTTCGACGAGACACGGAATTCACTGGACTTGCTCTGGTTGGGCTACGTCGAAGCGGCGAAGCTGCGTGGCTCGCCTTACGCTGACTGTCGCGTTCGACTGCTGAAGCTGGCTGCCGCAAGAATGTTGCAGTCAGTTTGCGAGCTGTTGAGCACTGTGGGCGTCGCCGCTCAGTACATTGAACTGATGATCGAGATGAGTCGTCGCGTGTTTGCAGACCCCGACTCAATGACGGAGTTTTCTCCAGAGGCAAATTCTGATGCCGTTTGAATCGGAACTTCTGTCCGAGCTGCAGAGCATCGCCGGCGCCGTGTCGATCGCGACTCCGGAGTCATTCACGTTTGCTGACCTTCCTGAAGTAGTGGTGCCGCAGACTGAAGTCAACGAGGCTGATGGTTCTCAACGTGTCGGCCGGCAGGCTCTGGTTGAGACGCTAGCGGACATGCTCTACTGGAATTGCTATGTGCAGCGGTTCGAAGCGCAGCCGGCTCGACCGCTTGATGACCTGGAAATTGTTCACGACTCAAACTTCCTGGCCGAACTGTCAGAAGCGAACCAGAGCACGAGCCACT
>JADHNX010000219.1 GCA_016779365.1 Planctomycetaceae bacterium | reverse complement strand
TTGCACTCTTCGTACGATGGCCGATGGCAACAGACGGGCTGCCGTGGCTTTGGAGTTCGCGGGCAGGTTCAGGAATTCAGTTCAGAAAAGGTCGTGCGATGAGTGAATCCATGTTCTCAGTTCAGGGCAAGGTCGTCCTGGTTTCAGGTGGCAGCCGCGGGATCGGGCGGGCGCTCGCCGCTGGTTTCCACCAGGCCGGTGCTCAGGTCGTCATTACCGGGCGGGATGAGACAACCCTCTCCGCAGCGGCTCGTGGGATCGCTTCAGACGGACGGACGGTCGAGACCGTTGTCTGTGATGTTGCGAGCGTCGAGGCGATTCAGCAAATGGTCGACGGGGTTCACGCCAGGTTCGGTCGGATCGATGTCCTGTTAAATGTCGCCGGAGTCAATATTCGTCAGCCGGCGATGGATTTCTCCGAGGAGCAATTCGATTTTGTCGTCGACATCAACCTGAAAGGAGCCTTCTTTGTTGCTCAGAGTGTCGCCCGACACATGATGCATCAAGGTGGCGGAAGCATCGTTAATATCGACTCGCTGAACACCTACGCCCCCTTGAAAAACGTACTGCCTTACGCCATGAGCAAGGGTGGAGTTGTCATGATGACGCGAGGGCTGGCCGTTGAAGTCGGCTCGCGCGGTGTCCGGGTCAACACAATCGCGCCCGGATTCATCCTGACAGACCTGACTCAAAAGCTCTGGTCTGACCCCACCATGCGGGAGTGGGGCGAAACGAACACTCCACTTGGCCGTCTGGGCGAGGTCGAAGACCTGGTCGGCGCGGCAATTTTTCTGGCGTCAGACGCGGCAGCGTTCATGACCGGTCAGGTCGTTCGCGTCGACGGCGGTTTCACGGCGGGATTGAACTGGCCGATCCCGGAAGGCGGCGGGCAGTAGTTCTAACAGCGAACTCTCAACTCTCTCCGCGCAAGTCCGAGGCCGCCGCGAATTCCCGCAATTCGCGACGGCCCGGCACCCCGAAAATATGCTCTGCGTGGTTATTCCAGAGGAATTCCCAGCAGTTCCTGTTCTTCTTCGTGGATGACGATTCGCGGAGTGACCATCAGCATGATGCTGGATGTTTCGCGACCGACGCCCGAGTTCTTGAACAATCGGCTGATGTATGGAATCTTGTTGAGAATTGGCACACCCGCCATGTTGCGGCCTTCCCTCAGACGTTTGATACCGCCCAGCAGCACGGTGCCGCCGTCCGGAACGCTGACTGAAGTCTGAACCGAAATCGATGCGATAATCGGCTGCTGAACCGTGGCGGTTGTATTGGCTCCCTGCTGCCCCTGCTGGTTCTGCTGGCCGCCCTGGCCCTGACCACCCTGGCCGCCGATGCCACCGATACCACCCATGCCGATGGCTCCGTTTGCCGGAAGCTGTCCCATACTGCGGAGTGGCATCCCAAAGCTGCCCAGCATACTGGATGAGGACATCGGACCTCGCGGCCCACCCCCAATCCCGCCGAGTCCGCCAAGGCCACCTTGCCCCAGGCCGCCCTGGCCGCCACCCTGACCAAGGCCGCCCTGTCCACCTTGCTGTCCCTGCTGACCGCCCCCGCCAGCCTGGCCGCCAGTCTGGCCGCCGAGGAACGAGAAGGTCTGAAGGTCGATCAGGTTGTTAAAGAACGGTGCCAGAGCCAGTCTTACAAATCGGCGGTCAGCTGAAATGACAGCCGTCACAGTGAGCGAGATTCCGTCAGGAATAAATCCGATCTGCGGTGTAAAGCCGACCGAGAACGCACCAACGGTTGGCTGCAGACTCAGCACGAATGGTCGGATTGTCTGGTCGAAGATCGTGGCTGTGTCGCCGTTGAACAATGTGACCTTCGGAGCGAACAACAGATTGGATCGTTCGTCACCCTGTGCCGCCTGGATGAAGAAGAACGTTTCGATGTCACTCAGGATAGCAAGACCAACCTGCAAACCAGCATTCGGCTGGAAGTTACCGAAGTCAGGGACTCCGATGTCAAACGAACCTTGCTGGAAGGCAATATCCAGGTCGTTGGTAAACGCCCCCGGTGCAGCGAGACCAATAATCGTCCCATTGGATGGGTAGCTGTCCCGATCTGTGAATTCCCGGTTTGGAGCAGGAGTAAAGAATGTCTGAGTGGCTCCGGCCTGGCCCTGCTGACCTTGCTGGCCCTGCTGACCTTGCTGACCTTGCTGCTGCTGGCCACCGCCGATGACCGTACCAAACGCTGGTAGTGGAACGCCCGGCCCACCCTGCTGACCTTGCTGGCCGCCACCGCCGCCCTGCTGGCCGCCTTGAGTGGCTCCACCGTCGAAGCCAGGTCCGCCAATCGTGTCCTGAATATCAAAGTCGAAGTCTACTCCGATTCGTTCGAAGAAGTTATCACTGACGTTGACGAGTCGAACTTCAATCGTGACCTGCAGGTCCTGCAGACGTCGGAGCTGGTCGAGCAGGTCAGAGATTTCCCGATGCACTTCCTGAGTCTGGCGAATAACCAGCGACAGAGTCGTTTCGTTCGGTCGAATCGTTCCCAGACCGCCGACTTCCTGCCACGAGTCAGGCTCAACGACCGAAGTCAGCAGGTCGACCAGTGTGTCGAATTCAAACTGTTCCTGTCCCGAGCCGCTCAGTTGAGCGTTCATGCCCGATCCGCCACCCATCATGAATGGTGACTGGGCACCCGCGTTGACCTGGAACATTCCCGAGTTCTGAGGCCCACCGACCGATGAAACAGACATCTGAGCGTCAGCGTTGAACAGGTTATTCGTGAAGACGTTGGAAGGTTCCCGAGTCTGGCTTCGCATGCGGACCACCAGGTCAGCCACCGGATAGGCGGCGGCCACCATTCGGCCTTGCTGGCGAAGTTTGCTCGTAACTTTCAGAACTTCGTTCTCGATGCTGTAGCCAAGGTTGAGCGGCTCAAGGATCAGATTCAGAGCACTCTGCACCATGATGTTGTCAACATCGATCGTGACGAGCGTGCTTGTGGTAACTCCTTCCTCTTCGAGAGCCAGTGCGTCGATCGCGACGTTCGTTCCGGTTGCCGTGCGGACGTAGCGGATGACTTCAATCAGAGGAGTATCTTCGAAGTGGAGCGAGATCTTGTTGCTCAGGCTTTCTTCAATCTGCTTCTCTTCGTCGGTGAAGTTCCGCATGTCGCTTCTGCCGTACTTGTCGAGGCGGCGTTTCGAAATGTCGCCCCAGTCTTCGCTGAAGACCATTGGGTTTTTGTCGCCCACTCGAACGATCGCTCCCTGCTCGACATCATCAAGCTGCTTCCAGAAGCTTTCTTCTTTCTCGTCTCGCAGTTTGTCGTTGCTGTCGTTCCTTCGAGCGAACATCGCCTTCAGTTCCATGTTGACGGCAACAGGATTCTCCGGATCGAGTTCCTTGGCCTGTTTCGCAACAACCTGAGCTTCGGCGTAGCGTCGTTGTTTGTAGAGTCGGTTGTAGTCATCAACGAGTGCGGCAAATTCCTGACCAATACGAACCTTTGTGTTGATCTCAGTCATGACCTGCTGCTTGACTTCCTCGTTGCGTCGTTGCAGATCGATGATCGGGGCTCGTTGTGCCATGTAGCTGTCAACCGATGATCGTGTTCGACGAAGCTGTCGCACCATCGGAGCGACCTGCTCGCCATCAAAGCCGGAGTTCTCCAGTTCGGCCATCATGCGGTCGAGGATTTCGACGCTTTCATCAGGACGTTTCTCTTTCAGCGTGTCCGCTCGCAGAACGGCGTTCTGAACTTCGGTTCGCAGTCGATCGAACTTCAACTGCTCGCGTTGAGCAGCGACGTCGATCGGTCGGATCGTGTTGAATGATGGCGAACCTGGCACACTGCTGGATTCGGCGGCTGTCAGCTGAATCGTCTGCTGACGTCGTGGAGCCAATTCACGCAGATAATCCTGAAGCTGCTGCGACTTGTAAGGGTCGAGCTTCTGGCCAGACTGCCATGCTTCGAGGAATGCCTGGTAAGCACCATCGCGATTGCCCTGTCGAAGCTGATTTCGACCTTCATTGTAAAGGCTTTCTGCCGAGACACCCGACGGATGAATCGTCGTGATGTTGTCGTACGGGTCGCTGTCTCCAGCGAACGAACCGACAGTTGGACTGAAGTCGGCAACGCCTGATTCGTATGTCTGAGCTGGCTGAATCGTGAGTTGTTGAGGATTTCCAAAGTCAGGCATCGCCGGAGTTGTTCCTGGCTGGCTGACGTCAGACTGTGCAACGTTTCGGTTAAGTGGCTCCGGATAATACTCCGAAGGTGGAGCAGCAACTGGTTCGCCAGTCGTGCCTGCGTCTTGAGTCTGGCTGGTCTGCTGAATGTTTGAGTTCGACGCAATGTTGACCTGCCGCAACGCTCGTGTTTCAGCAATGTCGGCCATCAGAAGTTCCGGGCGATCGTCGAACGCTCCAAATGTCAGACCCATCTCGCGGACCTGTTTGGCTTTGGCGATCGCATCAGCAAAGTTTCCAGCAGACAGATCGGTCCGAGCCTGCTTCAAGAGAGTCTGAGCCTGCTGACGCTGGCTTAATGCTCGTTCGACGGCAGGGTCGGTCAGTCCCGGAGCTGCCTGAGTCACGGGGCCGGGATTCAACTCGGTAATGGACGGGGCGGACTCCGCAATCGTTGCCGGTCTGGCTGATGGAGCTTCTGCCGGAAACGGTGAAGCTCCCTGGTTTGAATTCTGAACGATGGGCAGTCCTGGTGACTGGCTGGTCCCAGACGAAGCTCGGTCGATCGCCGCATAGACGTCTTCAGGACGGTCAGCGAACAATTCGTAGATGACATCGAGACCGTCGGCCTGCTGAGCCAGTGACTGAGCTTCGTCCAGCCGACCTGCTTTAATCATCTGCCGTGCCTGACTGAGCAGTTCAGCGGCCTGCTGACTTCGAGCAGCGTTTGAAGATGGCTGAGTGACCGAGCCAACTGCCTGAGTTACTTGTGGCTGCTCGCTGCTTGTGCCCGACAGAAGTTGAGCCGGTTCGTCAAACGGACTGGCTGCAGGTTTCGGAGTTGGCTGAGACGGTGCCGTCTTCGGGGCTGGCGACAACTCTGGCAGGAAGGCAGGTGCTTCCGTTGAGCGACCTGTAGCCGGGCTTCCATTGTCTGAGACCAGCTCGGCAGGTTTCACGAAAGGATTTGACGGCTGCTGCGACGCAGGTTTGCTCGATGGAGTAAATTGCTCCTGCAGTCTTTCGATGTCAGCCATGACGACGTCTGGCCGCTCATCGAAGAGTGAATATGCAGCGTTAAGTGCATCAGCCTGCTGAACCAGACTCTTCGCTTCAGCGAAGTTGCTTTGCCGCATCATCGAACGTGCAGAACTCAACAGCTTTTGTGCTTTGCCCCGTTTTTCTTCCTGAGCCGCTGCGGCGACTGTGTCTGGTCCGGCTGGTTCCTGGAACGGATTGATTTCCGGCAACGCCGCTGGCTTTGACGGTGTTGGCTGATTCGAGTCCGTGAGCGTCAGGGTCCCAGAAAGCCGATCAATGTCTCGCAGAACAAGGTCAGGTTGATCCTCGAACAGATCGAACGACGTATTGAGATTTTTGGCACGAATGGCTGCGGCGCGAGCGTCGTCGAAGCGACCATCCCGCATCAGTTGACGGCTTTCAGCAACCAGTTGTTTCGCCAGTTGATCGTCAGAAATATTTGTCGTCGGTGCCGCAACCTGCTTCTCGGAAGAGCGGTCGACGATTTCCATGACTCGATTAGCTGGCGACGCTGGAGCCGCTGGTTCTGCGGCAAAGCTGGCCGGATCCGAAAACGGGTTGGCGGCAGGCTGTGACTGGCGGCTGGTTCCAGATTGAACCAGCGTGTCGGCAGGCTGTGGAGACTGTTGTTGCAAACGGCGAATCGTTGCGAGCACCTGTTCTGGAGTTTCGTCAAACAGGTTCCAGACGGTGTCGACCTGACTCGCCAGCAATGCTTTTTCGTAAGCAGACTCAAGCCTGCTGGCTTTCAGATCTTCGCGAGCCGCACTCAGCAGACCATCGGCGTACTGTTTCTTGCCGGCTGCTGACTGCAAGGCGAGTTGTCGATCCGCGTCGGGCTGTGTGATTGACGCCTGAGCCGACGCCTCACGCTCTGAAAAAGGACTTGCTTCCGGCTCTGCGAAAGGATTCGCAGCCACATCGCGTGAGGACTGACCTGAAGCAGAACGCTGCGTGCCAGGAGCAAGGAAGTCTGGTCCGGTTGCGTCGTTGCCAGACAGGTTGTCACTTCCTGAGGCAATTGCACTGGCAGGATTACTCTCGCCAGAGCGAACCCGATTCAGAAACTGATCCGGAGTCTCTTCGCCCGGCTGAAACTTGATATCGTCGGCCAGCAGGCGAGCGACTGTTGCCTGGCGGATCGCTCCATCGCGATCTCCTTTCTGCCAGGCGGCACGTGCTCGAGCCATGTACTGGTCAACTCGCTGGCGAAGCGGGCTTGCCCCACCGGCCGAACCAGCAGTTGTCGACTGCGGCTTCGAATCGTTGAAGCCGGTCTGAGCAATCGTTGGCTGCGACGACGAAGTCGTCGTGCCGCCAGCCCGTGTGACCAGTTCATTCGAAGGCTGTGCCTGAGCCTGCATCGCTGGCTGTCGACCGGCGACGTCCGTCGGGTTCAGCTGCTGCGGCGGAGCCGACTGACCTCGCTGAAGCTGCGAGAGCAACTGAGTTGGGCTCAACTCATTCGCTGCCCACTTAACAGGAAAGCGACTGGCCTGCAAAGCAAGCTTCTTCGCTGAGGCACCGTTGCCTCGGCGAGCTTCGCTCTGTGCCTGTTGCATCAGGCGACGGGCGGTCGCGTCATAAGCGCTCGTAGAGCTGGACACGGGGCGTCCAGTCTGAGCGGTCAATGACCTGCCAGTAAGAGTTGGTAACTGCCACCAAACAGTGCCTGTGACGGCGGCGGCAATGAAGAGTCCGGTAAGCTTACGCAAGGTAAGATCCTCCTGGGACCGATCGGCGAGAAATGACTCGGATTAGGGGTGCCTGGCCGGAACAGCTTTTTGAATGCAGGTTGAAGACCTGTAACAACGAACTGAACTGGCAGGATAAGTGCGACAAAACTTTGTGAAGTAATCACTCAAAACGGGATGAATGAGTGACCGAAAATTTTGAAACGCACGAGGAAAGGTGTGATGTGTGAAGTTTTGAAAGGTAGGAGACGCTGGGGACTGCCAGGGTAATGAGTCGATTGAGAAGTGATTTCGTGACTCAACGACGCACAGAACGACGTTATTCCCAAGCGGCAGAACCAAGGTCGAGCGATTGATATCCGAATTCGGAAAAACGGGTCAACACCGGACTTGAAAGATTTCATGTAACCGGTTGAAGAAATGCCAAATCCACGAATTCAGCAGCGATTCAGCCAGAATCGGCTGATGGCGTCGCGTTTGCAGGACGCCTTCTGCGACGTGAGTTCAAATAGATATCAGGCCGCAAGAGGCCCCAGAGAACTCAGAGACGCTGGCCGGGAACGACCAGATCGAAGGAGCAAGCGCGTGCAGAATCTGCATTGAAATTCCCAGGTAGATGCACGGAACTCGGTCGAATCTCAGTCCGGTTTCAAATGACCGAGTTAAAGCGACTGTTCGTCGATTCTCTGTGCCCTTTGTGAACGCTGTGGCCAGGCGACGTGAAGGAACATCAGCAATTTCAGTCTGCAAAGTTCCCTGTTTACGGCCGCACGATTTCCAGGCCGGCTTCACTCCATCCTCGGAAGCCACCGTCCATCGAGATGACGTTCGTGTAGCCCATTTTCTGCAGGTTGTCGGCTGCCAGGGCGGATCGGTATCCGCCGCCGCAGTACAGCACGATTTTCTCGGACTGATCAGGGATCTTCTCTTCGATGTCGCGCTC
>JADHNX010000218.1 GCA_016779365.1 Planctomycetaceae bacterium | reverse complement strand
CTTTGCTGTTCAGGTAGAACATGCCGTCCGTTGATTTCAGTGTTGGAAGTTGCCCCGGCCAGGCGACTCCAAAGTCAGCATTTCCCCAGCGAGGCGCCGCAACTGGGCCGAAGTTCCCTGAATAGTTTGAGGTCGCGAAAGAGCCGCGCAGCTCGTTCAGCGAAGGTGTTGAGTCAGCCGGGCATCGAAGAAGCGAGAGCTGCGTTTCCACCAGCTTCCGGTTATCGATCCGATGGTTTGTTGTGTCGAGTTCCTTGAAGAGACGTGCCTGGTCGAGAAATGGCAGGGCGTAGGTTGTCCATCCGAATCGTGGAATTGGTCCGGGATCAGGCGTGTGAGCAGTCCATGCCGGCGGGAGCGTTGCGAATACATCGTGGTAGTTGTGAAGAGCGAGTCCGATCATCTTTAAATGCTTCACGCACTGGTCCCGGCGTGCGTCGGCTCGGGATTTCAGAACGGCGGGCATTGTGATTGCCAACCCGATGGCGACAATGGAAAGTACGACCAGAGTTTCGATCAGCGTGAAACCGTTTCGTTGTCGATGAGAAGCCATCTTTGAGATTCCCGTTCAAAAGTTGCCAGACGCGCTGCGTTGCTGGGTTGTCAAAATCGTCAGAAGGTTGTCAGGGAGCCGCGATCAGAATTCCAGAAATCGCCAGCGGTCGCCGAACCGCTCCATGATGACGACGTCAGAAGCTCCGAACTCTGACAAGGGCGGTGGAGCTTTCGCTGCCATTTTTGTTTGCGTCTCAACCAGCTTGCTGGTCGAGTCTTTGAACCGCCAGAAGCCTTCGACTTTTTCAAAACGGAACGTCTTGTCTGGAAGCCGCATCTGCCGACCTCGACCTGTGGAAACAAGCTGGCCCTTCATTGAAATAGCGGCGGTGTCTCCGGAAGCCCGCTGGACGTCCTGTGTTCTTAGAATGGCCTGCAAATCACTCTGCATTTGTTTGACCATTTCCGGGTGCTGTTTGAGTCGAACCATCAATTGGTTGCGGCGAAGTGCGGCTTCCGGGTGGCCAAGCTCGCCGCGCGGGAACAGTCGATCAACCATCGCCTCAGTCCGATCAGCCTGGATGTCGACCACCGCTGCCTGCAACGCTTCAGCAAGACTGCCGGGATATCCTGACAGCGGTTCTTGCGAAATTTTCGGAGCAGGTTCCCCTGTCAGAGAGTCGGTCGATTTTTCGTCGGGCGGTGGAATTGTAAAAGTCGCCAGAAACCCGGCGATATTGATTTGCGGAGTGACGCCGCTGGCTCGTTCAAGTCGATTGATGACGTTGGCCGCTGCGGTTGGATTTCGGATTCGCTCATACGATTTGCCGAGTCGACCTCGTCGAGCCTGTCGAAGTTCATCGACAGGAGCGTAAAACTCGATGAACCCAACCACGTCGCCAGCCTTCAAGCGAGCGATCGCGTCTTTCATCGCCGCTTGAACATCCTGCTCAGGTGTGGTCGCCGCACTGCCGGATTTGTCGCCGCCTGGTTGCTGAGCTGACGTTTGTGCCAGCAAAATGGCACAGAAAGTAAACGTTGCGAAAATCAGCAGCCGATATGTCCGTCGAAAAACCGATCGACGGTGGCAGGCAAGTTGTCGTGGGGCGATCATGTCAGCCTCAGGTTTGTAGTAGTCAGGTTTTGTAGACTCAGCCGTCTCAGTGAGTGCGGAGTCTGACTGATTCCTTCACGACGGGATACCGACGAGCAACAATCGTTTTCGGTGAGTCCCTCTACTCGCGTCGTAATCGTTCGGTTTTCATTCCTGACTTGCTGACGTCACGTTGGCTCAGGCGAAGTTAAACATTCAGCTTTACTGACGAGGAGAAGGGTCATGAGCGGGGCGGAACGGTCACTCAATGTGGCGATCATCGGTGGTGGGATGTTTTTTGACGAAATCATCGGGCAAAGTTTCAAAGACTTCATGCGCGGTGGTTTGTCAGGCGCTTTGACCAGCATCGGGATGAGCCATTTTGCTCCCGTTGTTGCCGACGTGGCGATCAATGTTTGCGCGGTGGGAACTCGCAGCGAGAAAAGTGGAACGGCAGGGCACATCACGAAATGGTTTGCGGAAGAGTTTCCCGATCGAAAGGTTGACGCCTGCTACGGCGACGCCGTGTGGAGAGACATTCTGGCGTCGCACAAACCGGACGTTGTTTTCGTGGCGACGCCGGACCACGTTCATGCTCAGCCGATTCTTGACTCGCTCGACGCTGGCTGCGACGTCATCACAGAAAAGCCGTTGTGTCTGACGATGGCCGAGGCGGATCAGGTCATTGCAAAAGCCAGGGAGAAAGATCGCGTCGTCGCCGTCGACATGCACAAAAGATACGACCCGTTCGTTCGCGAGATGATGACAAAGGCTCCGGAGCAGTACGGCACGATCAACCGAATCCGTGCCGTCCTGGAAGAGCCGCTGGAAGTCAGCACCGAGGTTTTCGCGTGGGCCGAGCAGAGTAACCCGTTTGCGTATGTCGGCTGCCACTGGCTGGACGTCGTGCATCACTATCTGAACGTGAAACCGGTCGCTGTGTTTGCAACGGGGCAGAAGAACCTGCTGCTCAACTGGGACAAGCACCATATCGAAATCGCTCGTCGCCGTGGTGTCGATCCCTCAACTTTCAAACGGCAAGAGGCGATTCGAACGTGGGACAGCGTTGACGTCGCCGTCACTTATGACAACGGGATGCGCGGCGACTATAACAACAACTGGATTAATCCCGCCGAGTTTGAAGGCGCGGTGAACCAGGAAATTGAGCTGTACGGAATCTATGGACGTGGCATTGTCGACCAGCAGGAACGGGGTTACCGAGAGGCGATTATTGGAGACGGATCTCGAACTCGTAATCCGTCCTTCGGTGGCCGCATTCATCACCGAGGCGGGTTTCCGGAAATCTTCGGTTACGGAAAAGCGTCGATCGCTGCGGGATTGCTAGCCATCATCCGGCGCCGGATTCTCGGCGAATCAATGTCAGAAATTGAAGACACCTACCCCGACGCACAGAGTCAGCGTGACATCATTCAGGTTATCGAGGCGGCATCTGTCGTCGCTGAGAAGAACTATGAAGCGTTGCAGGCGGGCCGAGGAACTCCCGTTTCCGCTTTGCTCAGTGATTCGGAAATTCACATCATCGAACCGTCGAAGTAGTTATCGACCGGGCGTCGCGGACGATGGCTGCGCGGTGATCGACTTCACGAAGGCGATGACGTCAGCGAGGTCCTGGCGTTTCAGGTCTTTCTCAAGTCCGACCGGCATCAGTGAGAGGCCTGTCGAAATCATCTGGTCGATGTTGCTTCGCAGGATCACGTCCTCTTTTCCTTCAGCTCGTTTGAGTGTGACGCTTCCGGCTGATTCGGCAGCGATGATGCCGTTGAAGACTCGGCCCTGTTCAGTGACGATGGTGTAGACATTGAAGTTCGGCTGAGCTTCCCGATTCGGATCAAGGATGGCGACCAGCAGGTCGGCGTCTGACTTGTTCTTGACTGATGCCAGGTCAGGGGCGACCTGCTGGCCGAAACCGCCGGCTCGGTGACACGCGGAACAAATCTTCCGGAAGACTGCCTGTCCGCGTTTCGCATCGCCATCAAGAGTGAGTACGTCCTGGTATTCGGCAACAACTCCTGCACGGTCCGAGTTCACTTCGTCGCCGAACAGTTTTCGGCTGCGCGAGCTGACCGCCGAGTTGGGATGGTTCATCAGTAGTTGTTTGCGGTCGCGGGTCAGGTCGCTTCGCAGAACGGTTGCCGATTCGACAGCTTCAAGCAGAGTCTGGATTCGCGACGTCTTTACGACCAGAGCATCGACCACGTCCTGACGAACCTGAGGGCTGAAACTTTTCCAGTTGGCAAGCAGAGTCTTTGAAATCTCGTTGGAATCATGCTGGGACAGTGAAGTCACGGCGGCACGTTGCAGTGGCGGCGGAGTTTGAGGCGACAGGAAATTCGGCAGGTTGCTGACCGCTGTCGATTCGTCGGCAAAGGCGAGCAGGCGAATCGCGGCTTCACGATCACCAGGAGCGGCACTTTTGTCTTCGGCAGTTTCAACGGCTCTGGCGAATAGGGCAATGACGCGTTGACGAGCGGAGTCTGTTGCGGATTCGCTGGTCAGAAGCTTGCTGACGTTCGAGCCTCGCGCTGCCAGACCTTTGCCCAAACCGTTAAGAATAGCTCGCTGGACGGTTGCTGAAACTCCATCTTCCGCTGCCGATGACAGCATGGTTAGAGCCGATGTCGGGGTCGGATTCGCTCCGGCGATCTGGCCGGTTTCCGATAAGAATGCCAGGGTCTTTGCGGACATCGGTTGCGTACTTGCGATCAGATGCGTTGCCAGTTTGTCTGCCGTTTCAGAGACGGACGAAAGGATGGCCGTTTGCGTGTCTGCATCATTTCGGGCATCCAGTGCCAGGCGGGCGAGACCTGCGATTGCTCGCTCGTCCGAAGATTCGCCGAGAGTGAAGGCGAGCTGAAAGCGGACGTGTTCACTGGGATCATCGCAGAGTGCCAGCAGGTCGTTGAGGATATCGCCGGACTGTTCCTCTGCGAGAAACGGCTCTGAAAGCATTACCGCGTGAGCGCGAACTCTCGGATGCTCGTCTTTGAGTCCCTGCTGAATGTGAGGTTGCTTCAGCAGTTGCAAACTTTTCAGAGCGTAGAGCGAGTGAACTCGGCCAGGGGCATGTTCTGAGCGTTCGAGTATTCCGGTAAGAGCATGCTCGACGCTCTTGTCCTGACGCTCGTTCAAGAGTCGCATGGCCGTCATGCGGTGCCAGGCGTTTTCATGATTCAGGAACGAAGCAACCTTGATGCTCGGCATCTCGCCGAGCGGCTCAACGTTCAGTCGACTCATGTCGGGGCTGACCAGACGGAAAATGCGACCTCGATCGTGACCGCTGGTCAGATCCAGAAATGCCTTGATTTCTTCCGGAATCGAATGCGGATGCTCGATCGTTTCGCGATACATGTCGAGCATGTAAAGCGAACCATCAGGGGCGTTCACAAAGTTGACCGGGCGGAACCAGTTGTCTGACGATCGAACGATCTCTTCGTTCTGGTCAGCTCGCTCGGCACGGTAGACGACTCTGTCTGTGTTGACGGTTTTTCGATGGACAAGATTTCCACCGACATCGCCAACAAACGCATTGCCTCGAAACTCCTTCGGGTAAGCGTTCCCTCGATAGATGGTGATTCCCGTTGCGGATGTGAAGAAGCCGACGGGGTACTCTGTGGGCACGGCTCCTTTTTTCTTCGAAGGGTCGAGCGGAATAAACTCCCACGCACCGTCATCATTGATAACGAGTCGGTAACCTTTTTCTTCCGCTCGCCATTTCTGACGAACGATGCGCCAGGGTTCCGGTGGACTGCGTCTGAAAACGCGAGCACTCGCTCCGTCGGCGGCGATGCTGCGAATCGGACTGGAGACAGCCAGGTACGGATTTCGTGACAGGTACCTCTGCGGAAAAACGACCTGTTGAATGTGGTTGCTGTTGCTGCAAACGAATCTCGTTCCCCAGTCGTCGATCGATTGTCCGAACTGAAGCCCGCCTGTCACGAGTTCAAACTGCTCGGTTTTCGGGTCGAAGCAAAGATCGTTGCTGCCAACTGCAAACAGCGGATTCCCTCGATGCAGAAGATTCTTCGGGTTACGACCGGCGGAAAACGTGATTCTGTTATCAAGTCCCCAGTGAAGACTGTTGGCCAGAGCCTGGACGTTGCCACGACCAAATCCGGACAGCACGACTTCGCGGACGTCAGCCTTCAAGTCTCCGTTAGTATCTTTGAAATAGTAAAGATGGTCCGGCGCGAGGACGAAAATGCCGCCGTTGTAGCAGCAGACCGAAGTCGGCCAACTGATTTTGTCTGCATAGACAACGCTGCGGTCCATGCGTCCGTCGCCGTCGGTGTCTTCAAGCAGACGGATGATTCCCGCATCTTTTTTTCCTCCACCGGCGGGATTAAGCGTGGTCGGTTCCTGCGAAAACGGATAGCCGTGCATTTCGGCGACGAACATCCGACCGAATTCGTCAAAGCACGCGGCGACCGGATCGGAAACCAGCGGCTCCGTGGCGACGACTTCGAGTTGGAAACCGCTTGCGAGTCTGAAAGTTTTCAGCGCGTCTTTGGCTTCGGTGTGAGGAATGCGAGGCATGTCTGCTGCCGTCACTTTTCGAACCGTTGAATCGTCGGCCGCGAGTGCGACCGATGTCTGGCCTGGTTCGTCAGCGATCAGGCAACAGGCAAGCAGCAGGCAGGCAGGTTTCAGCAGGCGGTGCATTTCAGCTTCCTCGATGTCGTCTCGGATTGATCAGTTCAGTTTGTGGACGATGTCTTTTTCGCTGAGTTGTGGGAACACTGAGAACTGGCCTCTTGTTCCGGACAATTCGAATACGTGGCGTGTCGGGGCGAACGTCGCACGAAGAGATTCTTCGTTGAGTTGTTGCCCGGCACCGTTGACGCCCCCGCAGATCGTGAGTTTGTTGGGAGCAACCATCGCCGCGATGTGGGCGACGTCTCCCACGTCACGAATAATTCCGTTCGGAAGAATTCCAAGCCTTTGGTTTTCGTACGGAGTGTCACTCACGAAACTGGCCAACGCACCAACGGTAACCACGTGGTCGATCCGGTTATCGATCGCGGCTGCGCAAAGAGCGACGATGCCCGCAGGACCATTTCCGATGACCGTCAGACCGTCGTCAGCGTATCCGTTGTTCGTGAGCGTTGTGATCGTCGATCGAAGATCAAGTACCCACTGCCCGAGCAGCGGTCGGCCAAGCCAGAGTGACCATTCGGCGGTGTTGTGGTCAGGGGCTCGACCAACTTTATCACGCGGGTATGCGTGTTCGCCGGTTGCTCGAAGGTTGAGCGTTACCACTCGTCGTCCTGATTCGTGAACGGTCTTCGCCAGTTGGTTGTTCGAAAGTCTGGACTCACCATCAAGGCTGAGAATAATGACCGTGCCGGGGCGATTCGGTGCTTTTCCGACGGTCTGAGTGGCGGCCAGTTGGAGACCCGATTCCGGCACAATTGAAATGTTCTGCTGCGGAGACGTGTTGGATGGCTTGAGTTCCGCCGCTGCCGATTGAACTCCGCTTCTCAGAACTGTCTGGGCCAGTGTTTGCCGCAGACGGTTTGCCGACTCGCTCCACGAGTCCCAGTTCTTTGGTGCTTTAATCTGAGCGAGAAGCTGTCTTCCTTCGCGAGCGGCGAACTTTGGAATTGTCATCCAGTCGTCGGGGCGCGTTTCGCCAGGGAAACATCGCAGCGTTTCCGGATCCTCGGTTTCCATCGCTGCTTCAGAAATCGGTGAGCCATCGCCCTCGCCTTTGAGATAGCGGGTCATCCAGCCGTACATTGCTTCTCGCATGGGCTGGTTGTAGTCGTGGGTTGATTCGAAGACCGCATGTCTGACTTTGTCTGGTCGGTCATAGAGCTGGTAGACGGGTTCGACAAAGGCGAGCGACTTTTTCGCCTCGCCCACTGAGAACTGAAAAGCGTCGCGAGTCGCGCTGATGACCATCAACGCTCGCGGCGCGGTCAGACTCAGCACCCCCCACTCCTCGGTGAACTGCAGAACGCCGGGGACAACTTCGCACATACAGCACGCGGCTCCCAGGTAGGCTCGATAATTACCCACCGAGCAGACCGGGACGACGGCTTTGAAGCGTTCGTCAAACGCGCCGGCGTACATCGACTGATTGCCGCCGCCGCTGGCTCCGGTGATGCCCAGTCGTTCGCCATCGACTTCCGGTCGAGTCAGCAGGTAGTCGACCGCTCGCTGATTCTCGTAAACCTGGATTCCGCTCAACGGTCTGCCGATTGGCCAGAGTGTGGCGGCAACCATTTCGCCGTGATATTCGC